>DATBWD010000175.1:0-17430 GCA_036515015.1 Tepidiformaceae bacterium | reverse complement strand
CTCGACATGGAGGAGATCCAGGCGCCGCCCGGCGAGGCCGGCCTCCTGGGGTCGGCGGCGATGGCGCGGGCGGCGAGACGGGAGGGGAGGCGCTACGCCGCGGTCTACAACCTCGAGATGGTCGGATATTCGGCGGGGCCTGGGGCGCAGCGGCTGCCGCCGGGCTTTCGCCTGCTCTTCCCGGGCGCATATCAGCGCGTGCGTGCGCTCGGCTTCCGAGGGCAAGGGCTGGGGGTCATCGGCATCGGGAAGGGCAGGGCACTGAACCGGCGCCTGGCGAGGTCCGCGGACACCCGGGTACGGGGGCTCGACGTGGTGTCCGTGGAGGTACCATCCTGGCTGCCCATCCCCGACCTGCTGCGGAGCGACCACGCGTCGTTCTGGCTGACCGGGATGCCCGCGGTTACGCTCACAGACACCGGCAACTTCCGCAACCCGCACTATCACGGGCCCACAGACACGCCCGATACCCTCGACTACCGGATGCTGCGACAGGCGACGCAGTTGCTCGTCGCTACCGTCGTCGAGCACGCCATGGGCAGGAAGGCATAGATTGACCCGGATGGTCAGTCGCCGAGCAGGTAGATCATGCCATTCGCGTCGGAGGAGGCGATCATGCCGGTGCGGAAGCGGTGGCCGGCGAAGCGGCTTGTGGCGTCGGCGTCTTCGTAGCCGCACATGAGGGACGGGGAGAAGACCGTCACCTCAGCCGATTCGACCAGTTCCCAGAGCGCCTGGATCGGCTGACCGGAGCGGGGGTCGCTCGGCACGACATGAGCGTTGGTCATCGGGATGCCGACCGACTCATCCATGTACCAGGAGGAGTGGGAGGCGAAGACGGGCCCGGTTTCGGGCATTCCCCAAAAGGTCAAGGCCGCGCACTCCAGTCCCTTGGCGACCCGTCGCCGCTGGTCGGGGTCGAAGGGGCCATCGACGGCCAGTACGGCGGACTCGAGCACGCGGCGAGCATCCTTGGCGGCCCGCTTCGCCTCGCGGGTGGCGGTAGCCACTTCTTCGAGGTCGCCGGCAAGGTAGCCGGCCTGGTGCTGGCTGACGAGGCCCAGGAGGTCATCCGGGCCTGAGCGGAGTGGAGGAATCACGAGCGGCGACCCGAGATAGAGCGGGATGAGTGCGGACATCAGGCCTTCCCAGCGGCTGAGCGGGAGCGTTGCGAGCCACGGGCGGCCACGGCGAGCATCGAGGAAGGTCATCATCGAAATTGCAGCCGCCAGGAGCGACCGGTTGGAGTGGAGGACGACAGCCTCTGCGCCATCGATGGCGACGGCTGGGAGGGCATTCGTATCGGGGGCCGCCGGCGGTAGCGGAGTGGCATCGGACGCGCCGCCGGTGATAGCGGTACCGGCCACCAGGGACCCGAGCGATACCGGGTCGACGCCCGGGGGCGAGATGCGCAACTGCACCCGGGCGGCCAGCCCGGCGAGGAGATGGAGCACGTTTTCGAAGGTCAATTCGCCCGGCAGGACGGCTTTGCGCGACTCATCGGCGGCGAGGGCGAGCGCGCGGGCTCGGACGTCGACTTCGTGGCGCAGCTCGCCAAAGGTCAGGGAGGTGCTGCCATCGATCATGGCGATGTCATTGGGGTGGTCGCGTTCGTTGCGAAGGACGCAGAGTTCGTAGATGGAGAACGGAGGTGTCCCACTGACGCGCGGGATGCCGGCCGGCCAGTACCAGGACGGTGTGATGGCGATTGTCTTCGGCACGTTGGTCCTCCTAGAAGAGGCCGCCCTGTCGGAGCGAAGCTCCAACGGCGACCATTGCGATCGAGAGGTAGAGCTCCGCCTTTAGGAGGCGGTTCATCCGGGAGATGGCGATGCCAACACGGCGCCGCTCGGCCTGGATCTCTTCGGGCGTCATATCGGGGCGTGAGCGCCGGGCCTGGGCGGGGTGCATCCAGAAAGCCATTGAGGCGACGATACCAGCGAGGACGATCCAGCCGAGCGATAGCAAGAGCATGGTCCGGCCGTAGGCGTCGGAGAGCGAGAGGACGGGGTCGCCGGGGCGGCCCGCGAGGTCGGATTCGCTGAGGCGAAGGACCATGGCGAGGCCCGTCACGCCGATGACAAGCAGCGCCCCGAGGGCGAACCACCGGTAGCGTCCGCCGGAGTTCTTGCAGACGACGGCCACCTGGGAGGGCGGCATGGTCTTCTGGGCGTAGCGGAGGATGAACTCCATGGTTATCGCCCCACCGACATAGACCGCCCAGCCTGCCGCATGCGCCCAGGCGAGCACCGAATCCATTGGCATCGTCCCTTCATCGCGGGTTGCCTAGAGCATTCCTCCTGACGCCAGCGACACGCCGAGCAGGGCTGCCGTCAGGGCCGCAACGATGTCGAACCGCGTCAGCCGCTCGACCCATGTTGCGGCCTGTATTTTCGAGCCCTGGGCGGCCGCCACGCCAGACGCGGAAGTCCGCGTGCTCAATTTGCCCGCGAGCCGAGGCCGAAGGACGAAGGTAATGATGAGTCCGTTGATGGCGAGGATGCACCAGATGATGAACATCGCGAGGACGGTGCGGCCGTAGCTCCCTGAGAGTGTCATGGCGTCAGAGAAGAAGGGCCACTCCCAATCCAGCATCTGCAGGCGCTCAAGGCGGAGAGTGCCGGTCAGGAGGATGAGCCCAAGCGATCCCCAGACGAGCCAGAGGAACCGGTCGGCGGTCTTCTGGCCCATGACCTGCGCCTGGGCGGGCGGGATTGCCCGCTGCGCCGGATTGAGCACGTATTCCATCGCCACCGCACCACCGATGTAGACCGCTATGGCGATGTCGTGGATGAAACTGTAGAGGACATTAAGGCCGATGCTCAGGTCCTTCCATTTCCGGAGGCCCATCTCCAGGAAGACAACGAGATCCCAGTCCAAGACGTTCATCCGTTGGTGCTCCGCGCGTAGTGATCGGGGCCACCCGGGTGCCACTCCCGGAAGTGGGCGAGCAACTGGCCGGTCGCGAGGTAGGGCTCGGCGTCGCCCGTGTGGAACTGCCGGTAGTAGTCGAGGTCGACGTGGTGTACCTGGCAGGAGAACTTTGCCCGGACGGGGTTGATGTAGGCGGGCGCGGCGCCGTACTTGTCGATGACGTAGGCGACGGTATCGATGGCCGCTTCGATGACCCAGTCGGGGATGTGGGTGCGCGGGTGCTCAAGAACGTGCTCGAGGGCTTCCGGCTTGAACGGCCCCTTGTTGCGTTCTGCCCAGTTCTCCTCACGCGAGAGGTGGCTGCGGCGCGCATAGCGGAGGTCGACCACGTGGCGCACGAGCTTTTCCGCATTCGGAAACTTGCGAGACGGGGCCATGGCCGCGTCGAGGATGCCGGGCAGACCCTGGCAGGTGGCCGTCTTCGAAGGATTGCGCGATGGTTCGCGTTCGAGGAAGGAGAAGCCGAGGCCGCGGGCAACTTCGGGATAGGCGCCGAGGAGGAGGTCGTCGGAGTAGCCGCCCATGGGCCATGCGCCGAGGCCCATCGCCTCAGAGGCGAGGCGGATGTTCTGGACGACGCAGGCGGTCTCCGTTACGTGCTGCATGATTGCGAGTTCGTCGAACACCGGGATGGGGAAGCCGACTTCGAGGAAGCCGGGGCGGATCCACTGGTCGCAGCCGGCGGGCTTGTCGGTATCGGGGTCCTGCAGGTAGAACCCGCCGAACTGGTAGGACGAGAGGAGCAGGTTGACCCACTCCAGGCCGGCGTCGCCGACGGGCAGGAACCAGGTGCTGCCGGGCCGGTTAGCGTTGTATTGGAGGGCGCCCATGGTGTTGACGTTGTGGGTGCCGGGAGGCGCCGTGGACCAGCCGACATCCGGCCGGGAGTCCATGACCTTCGTCCGGCACTCGCGGTACCAGTAGAGGATCTTCCAGTAGTCGTCGGGGCCGGTGATTTCGACCGGCGCCATTCGTTCGGGGCCCGGCCTGTAGAGATGGACTCCCTGGTCATTGATGATGAAGAGGTCGACGCCGTGGTCGTTGCTGGAAGCTGGGACGGTGCGCCCGGCCCAGTAGAGGAGGCTGGAGAGATCGCCCTGGACCGGGATGTCGGCGGTGACGATCCCGTTGGGGCCAAGGGCGGCCCAGGCGATGAGCGCTTCTTCGACTTCGGATAGCGGCAAAGGCTGCCGTTCGGAGGCGTAGGCGAGAGGCCCTTCGCGCTGCTTAACGACCAGGTGGCTCGACCAGTCGAACGCCTCGTCGTCGCCGGTTTCACTGCGGTAGCCCAGCCCCATACGGCGGGTCCGGAGTGTGGACAGTGCCCCAAACACCGACGGGCCCGATTCGAAGACACGGGCTATCGCCGCGTGCTCTTCGGGAGTGAGTTGAACGGCCGGGGCGTCTGGCCCCTGGGTGGCAGTCATGCCTTCGATACCTCCACGAAAACCGCCCGGTCAGCCGGGACGGGTTGCCAGCCAAACGGCAAGTAACGCAGGTGGCCATAGCGGCTGACAAGATGCAGCCACTTCACCATCCCGGGCTCGACCTCGTTCGCACCCTTCCAGCCCGGGAACATGTGCGGTTCCCAACCGTTGTAGACGATGAGTTGGCCGGGGCGAACACGCGGCGATACGCGGGCGCGAACCTGGTAGCAGCCGCGGTCGTTTCGCACCTCGACGAGGTCACCGTCGACAATGAAGCGTGCGGCAGCATCGCCGTTGTTGAGAATGGCCAATGGTTCCCCACGATGGGTACCGGATAGTACAGAGTTGCCCATGGAGACGGCGTGGACCGTCCAGCGCGAGTGGCCGCTGGTGATGAGGAGCGGGTAGTCGCCGCCCATCCGGGGCGTGTCCTTGTGACAGGGCAGGTCTTCGCCAGCTTCTGCGAACCAGGGGTGGTCGATGAGGAACTGGGCCCGGCGCGTCAGTGTCGGGAAGGGCACACCGTCGGCGGCGTGCCACGTGTAGGCGGTGACCGTCTGATCGGGTTCGACATCGGCGGCGAGCGAAAGCCCGGGGGCGAACATGCCGAGGCCGCTAAAGCGGACGGTGCCCTTCTCGCGAAGGGAGGCGAGGGTGCCATCTTCCGGGACGGTCCCGGCCTCGATGCTGTCGCGCAGCCACTCGTCGAGGACCGCCTCTTCGTCTTCGTAGGCGCCGTTGAGTGTGAAGGCGGCAGCGAGTCCGTCGAGGCGGCGCGGCTGGCGGCGGCCGTCGAGATACTCGACGACATCGGCCTCGACGGCACGTTCCTGCACCTTTTCGGAGAGGGCCCTGAAGATCTGCCACTCAGTCCGGGACTCGCCGGCGGGGTCGACAGCCCGGTCCGAGAAGCCGACGTGGAACGAGTGGGTGATGGCGTACTGCAGGTTGGGGCGTTCGTACTGCATCGCGGCCGGGAGCACGATGTCGGCCTGGAGGGCCGTCGCGCTCATGCGGTTGTCGACCACGACGATCTTTTCGAGTTTCGGCCAGAGGTTCTGGAGGAGTGGGCTCATACCGCCCCGCTGGCGCCGGACCGGGTTCGTGGCGACGATGAAGAGCACCTGGGGATCGGTGGCGGGCCCGGGCTTGACGAGGCCACCCCACCAGCCGCGGCGCGTCGCGTCGTTGACGTACTCTTCGAAGCTGCGCTTCATCGTCGGGTCGGACCATTCCTGGCGGTTCCAGGTGTCCTTGTAGCCGCAGTGGTAGAAGTGGAAGAACGCAGGAGGGCTGGCGGTGCCCGCAGCGACGCCTCGTTGGAGCAATTCGTAGCCGACGATTTCGTCGGAGGCCTCGGGGTCCTGGGAGCGGAGGGCCTCGATGGCGCCGTCGACGCCATCCATGACGCGGATCGTTTCGGCGACGCCGCGCTTCTGCTTCATGCCGAAGAGCATGTAGCCGTCCAGGCCGGCGAGGGCGAGACCCTGGATGCCGGCGCCCTTGCGGCCCCAGTTCCCCGTCAGGCCGAGGAGCAGGCACATCGCCCGCTCCATGAGGTCGCCGTGATAGTACTTGGGGGCGTTGAAGCCCTCGGCGATCTTGGTGCGCTTCGTGGCCACCTGCCGGGCGAGGTCGCGGATCACATCCGGATGGACGCCGCAGATCTCACTTGCCTTCTCGGGCGTGTAGTCGGCGAGGCGTTCCTGGAGAAGTTCCCAGACCGTCGTCACCTGCATGGTGGCGCCATCGGCGCCGGTCACGGTGAATTCGCCTTCGAGGGCGGGTAACGCTTCGTCGAGTTCGAGCGTGCCGCGCGGGGCCGGGAGCACGGCCGCCGTCGTTTCGTCCCACCAGTAGAACTGGTCCTCGCGCTCCCCGGCGGTCAGTTCGGGGCCGCGAACGAACCGTCGCGTGTCGCGGTGGACGAGCAGTGGGAGGTCGGTCTGGCCCTGCACGAATTCCCGGTTGTAGAGGCCCTCTTCGACGATGACCTGGCACATGGCGAGGGCGAAGGCTGCGTCCGTCGCTGCCTTGATGGGCACGTAGGTATCGGCCATCAGGGCGGAGGGGCTGTAGTCCGGGGCAATACAGACGACCTTCGAGCCGTTGTAGCGCGCTTCCGTTATGTAGTGCGCGTACGGGATCGCGGTGTACGAGGGGTTCGAGTGCCAGATGAGGATCAGTTCCGAGTGGAATGTGTCGTCCATCGAACTGGCGCAGGAAAACTTGCCGAAGGTGATGTGGTGCCCGGCCGGGAAGTCATTGATGAGCCCGTTGGCGTCGAGTGTGGTCGCGCCGATGAGCCCGGCGAAGCGCAGGTAGGCCGCCTGCGTGGCGAGGCCGCCTTCAACGGTCTCTTCGAACACGATGGATTCCGGGCCTTCGAAGTCGATCGCCTCGATGAGGGCATCGGCGACTTCAGTGAGGGCTTCGTCCCAGGTGATGCGCTCCCATTCGCCGGCGCCGCGTTCGCCCTTGCGGCGCATCGGGTAGAGCAGCCGATCCGGGGACTGGAGCTGGATGCTCCACGCACTGCCCTTCTGGCAACTCATGGGGTTCATGTCGGGAACGCCTTCTTCGACGGTATTGAAGACGGCGGCCGGTTCTTCGAAGAGCACGGACCCGTCGCGCGCGTAGACGCGGTAGGGGCAGGTCGCGAGGCAGTTGAGGCAATGCGTGCCGAAGGTTACGCGATCCCAGCTCCACCGCTGGCGGTAACGAGATGCGCTGCTGGTTGCGTCCATGGGGTCACCGCTCCCGCCAGGCCGCACCCGGCGTCATTGCGCCAGTACGCCCGCGATGTAGGCGGCATCGGCTGCCACGAAACCGGCGACAGTCGAGGTCACCCACTGCCAGTAGGGAGCCCCATTTGCGGCCCGGGTTCGTTCCGCGAGCTCTGGCACCCAGGCCAGCTGTCGATCGAGGAAGTCGTGTTGAGCTCGGCGGAACGAAACCTGGAGCCGTGGCGATGACGAGACCGCCTCCTTGAACGTGAGATACTTCATGAACTCGAGCTCGGTGGCGATGTGGTCCGCGGGACGCGGATCCTCAGCCGAGACGGTGAGCCCGAAGTATTCATAGAAACGGACCACTTCTTCCATGCGCTGCATGCGGCCGGCCGCATAGAGACCGCCGTAGATGGGCGCGGGCGGACCATCGGTGCCGCCACCGACTTCGAACAGGCGGAGGAATTCCGCCTGGAAGTCTTCGAACGTGCCAATGCCGTTGCCACCGGGAGCGCCGAAGTCGAATGGGAACCCGAGCAGTTTGCCGGCCTCGGCCAGTTCGCCCGGCCACTCGCCGGCGGCGGCCTTCGCGTGGATGTCGGCATCCGGCAGGGAGACGAGGCGCGACAACAGCTGGTAGACGCCGGTGCGGGCGGTCGTCTCGTTGTCTTCGAGCTCGACCTCCGGGAGGGCGTCGCCATCGACCTGGAGGCCGGCGAGCGAGTAGACGAACATGGCTTAGACCTCCCCGTTTGCACTCGGAGTCAGGGTTGCGGGGTCGACCGTGAAGGGGCCGAGCAACTCCTGCCACTTGTAGGCGATGAGGGTGCTGAGCATCTCCGACTTGCCACCGTTACGGACGCTCTCCATCTCGCTGCGGAGGGTGGAGAGGGCGTCGTGGACCTCCGGACCGAACTGCGACTCGAGATACTCGGGCGGGATGCGCGGGGTCTCGTAGTCGATGCTCATGTCCTCGTTCAGGCGGTAGGGCGACAGCGGGGGCACGTAGTAGACGTTTGGCCCCGTCCCAGCCTCGGCGTGGAGCGGGAGGGCGATCTTCCACTGCTTGACGAGCTTGTGGACGGCGCTCTCCGCGTCATCGAGGTAGCCGATGAAGACGGCGCGACCGGGGCACTGGCGGACGCAGGCCGGTGCAACGCCCGCTTCGATGCGGGGGAAGCAGCCGATGCATTGCTGGGCAACGTGGCGGTCGTAGTTGAAGTAGATCTTCTTGTAGGGGCAGGCTTCCATGCAGAAGCGGTCGCCCATGCAGATCTCTTCGTCGCGGAGGACAAGGCCGTTTTCGCCCTTGCTGAGTGCGCCGGTGACGCAGGCCTGCACACAGACCGGGTTGCTGCAGTGGTTGCACATCCGGGGCAGGTAGTAGAAGTAGGAGTTCGGCCACTCGCCGGCGCCCTGGTCCTCGTCCCAGTTCATCGCCCAGCGGTTCTCACGCGGGGCCTGGGGCTCAAGGTGCGCCTTGCCGGCCGAGCCACCGTAGAAGACCTCGTAGTAGTTGTAGTCGAAGCCGCCGCCGAACTCCTCGCGAGTGGGCTGATGGCCGGGGCGCGGCTTGCCGGTCTTGGGGTCGGCGCCGCCGCCCATTTCCTCCCAGTTTTTCGGCGTGCCGAGGCCTGGCATGGTGTTGACCGAGCACCACCACTGGTGCTTCTCGCCTTCATCCCGCGTCCAGAGAACCTTGCAGGCGACCGAGCAGGTCTGGCAGCCGATGCACTTGTTGAGGTCGTATACCCAGGCCAACTGGCCTGTCTTCGCTTCAACGGTTGTCATTACCCGGTCCCTCCCTAGTCCAGTTCCAGCGGCAGCCATTCCTGGCTAACCGCGGCGAGGCCTGCGCGTTCGTCGTTCGAGCCGTTCCAGACGGCGAGGCCAATCTTTCCCCTGGCAGCGGCGCTGGCAGGCCCGCTGAAGACGACACTCCAGCGGCCGTCCTTCAGGGTGCCAAGGGCGCTCAGTTCGTCGCCGTCAGCCTTGCGGAACCGTCCCGGTCCGCGCGAGATGAGGCGCAGCGCCGAGGGCCGGCCGTGCTCCCAGAACCAGAGCGCTACGGGCTTTTCCGCGTCGCCGAGGGTGGCGATGGCCCCCGTCCCGTTCGTTGGGAAGACCGCGCCGACGGCGTCCTGGAACTCCCGGTTCGGGGCGGCGTCGTCCTGCCACTCGACCCGGACGTAGAGGCGCTGGCCGTCGCTGGCGGCGGAGAGCTTCGCCTCCGGCGTCTGGCCGTAGGCCCGGTCCTTCCAGGCCTCGCGGATGTACTCGTTCGGCTGGGCCTGGAGGCCCACCGGGGCGAGGGACACCGTCACCGGTGCGACGGCGGACCAGCCGCTCGCCGACGGGTCGGTCAGGCCGACTCCCTCATTGACTTTTTCGACCCTCATGAGTGCACCTCGTCAACTTTTTCGAAGTCGCATGGAACCCAGCGGTCGGCGGGGACAGGCTGCCATTCGGCGCCGAGGTGGCTGAGGTGACCGTAGCCACCCGCGAAGCCAATCCACTTGACCATTCCGGGTTCGATTTCGTTTGCGCCGCTCCAGTCGGTGTACTGGAAACCGGCCCAGCCGTTATAGGAGACGACCTGTCCGGGTTTGACGTTGGGGGCGACCTTCGCCCGGACCTTGAACGAACTGAGGTCGTTGAAGACGCGGATGAGGTCGTCATCCGTCACGCCGCGAGCGGCGGCGTCGTCGGGATTGACGCTCACGTCCGGCTCGCCACGGTGGGTGCCAAGGATGACCCAGTTGCCCTGGTTCATCGCGTGGATGCTCCAGCGGTTGTGGCCCGAGGTGAGGCCGAGCGGGTAGTCGCCGCCCGCCTTGACGTTCGGCTTGTAGGTCGGCAGTTCTTCGTGCGCCTCGAGGAACCACTCGTGGTCGATGTAGAACTGCGCGCGCCGGGCGTAGGTTGGGAAGGGCACGCCTTTCTCGATGTGGTCACGGAAGGGCACGTGGGTCTCGTTCGGCTTGATTGGCGACGCCTGAGCGAGTGCCATCGGCGAGAGGCCCCAGTCGATGAAGCGGATGTGGCCCTTTTCGCGGAGGGTCCGGAGGTTCGTGCCCATCGGCAGAGTGCCGGCGAGCGCCGAGTCGCGGATCTGCTCATCGGCGAGGCGGTCCTCGTCGAGCAGGAAGCCGCCCATCGAATAGGCGGAGGGCAGATTCGCGTACCTGCGGACCGAGCCGCTGGGATCCTTGTAATCGACCAGGCCACGAGCCTTTGCGCGCTCGGCGATTTTTTCGAAGAGCGCGTGATAGATACGCCATTCGTTCTTCGCTTCGCCGGCCGGTTCGGCAGCCTTGTCGCTGAAGGTCAGGTTGAGGAGGTGAGGCGTCGGGATGTGGAAGCCCACCTTCTCGTAGTGCTGCGCGGCAGGGAGGATGTAGTCGCTGTAGAGGCCTGTCTGGCTGATACGGAAGTCGATGCTGACGATAAGGTCGAGCTTCGGCCAGAGAGTCGGCAGGAGCGCGGTCTTGCCCCCGCGGGTGCGGCGGAGCATGTTCCCTCCGCATTCGATGAGAACGCGGGGAGGGTCCTCCGGCCTGGGGTGGTCCATGCCATTCCACCAGCCCTTGGCAAGCGCTTCGTTGAAATACTCGTCGAACGTGCGGGGGAGGGATTCGTCGCCCCATCCGGGCTTGTTCCAGCGCTCGTTGTAGCCGGCCTGCCAATACCACCAGAACGCCGGGGGTGACGAGGTGGAGTTGTTGGGGTGCTCGGTCAAGCCCGGGCGACCGGTGAGTCCGCCGAGGCCGCCGGGGTTCCGCTGGACGAGCATCGAGAGCTGCCCGAGCTTCTTCACCGCGATCTCGGTCGTCATCGTCGGGTCGGTCGACTTCATCATGGCGATGCCGGCGTCGCGGGCGGACAGCACCATTTCCGTGTTACCGGCGCCGGGGCCGGGCTTGTTGACCGCGATGAACGCGCCATCGTGCATGCCGGACGCCCAGCAGCGGATGCCGGTGCCCTTCCTGCCCCAGTTGCCGCTGACCGCGAGGACAAGCGCCTGTGCGCGCTCCATGAGGTCGCCGTGATAGAACTTGCAGGCGTTGTAGCCGAGCATGATGTTCGTCTTTTTCGTGGCGACCTTGCGGGCGATCATGCGGACGACGTCGGGGTGGACGCCGGTGATCTCCTGTTGCTTCTCGGGCGTGTAGTGGGTATCGAGGTGTTGGCGAAGGAGGTCACAAGCCGGGCGGACGGTCGTGGTGGTGCCGTCGGCGAGCGTGACATCGAACGTGCCTTCGAGGGCGATCGGGACGCCGTTGAGCTTGATGTTGCCCCGGTCGGCCAGGCGGAGACCCTTGCCGGGGACCCACTGGTACATCTGGTCCTCGCGGCCACCCTCGCCTTCGACATCGGTTTGGCGGAGGTAGCGGCGGGTATCGGTCCGGACGAGGAAGCCGAGGTCGGTTTGCTCGCGGATGAACTCCCAGTGGGCGATGTCTTCGGCGAACATGACCTGGACTATCGCGAGCCCGAAGGCGGGGTCGGAAGCGCCGTTGATGGCGACCTGGTAGTCCGCGTGGAGGTGGCTGGGATTCACATCCGGCGAGATGTTGATGACCTCCGCGCCGTTGTAACGTGCCTCCGCGATGAAGTGATAGAAAGGGATGCGCGTGTAAATGGGGTTCATGTGCCAGATGAGCACGACTTCGGAGTTGAACCAGTCATCCGCGGACGAGACCGGGCTGAAGCGCCCGAAGGTCTCGTAGAGGCCGATGGAGAAGTCGTTGATGGAACCGTTCAGGTCCAGGCCGTGGCCGCCGAGCGTGCTGAAGAACTTGTTCGTCGGGATGACGGTGGCCATCTCCGGGGTGCCCTCGTGGGCAATGGATTGCGGGCCGGAGGTCTCGATAGCATCGATCATCTTGTCGGCGATGTCGGTGAGTGCTTCGTCCCAGCTGACGCGGTTCCAGCGGCCGTCGCCGCGCTCGCCAACGCGCTTCAGGGGGTACATGACCCGGTCAGATCCGTAGAGCGACTGGCTCCAGGAGGCGCCCTTCTGGCAACCCATGGGGTTGAAGTCGGGCACGCCTTCTTCGATGGTCTGGAGTGAGCCAGATTGCTCTTCGCGCCAAACGACGCCATTTCGGACGTAGACGCGCATGGGACAGTTACCGGGATAGCAGTCCACGCAGTGGGTGCCCCAGTAGACGGCATCCCACTCCCACTTCTGGCGGTACAGATCCTTCGCGCCCGTGTAGATCGGGTCGGACTTCGCTACGGCGTTCATGCAGGCGATTCTTTTCCGTTCCTATAGATGCTGGTTATGACTGGGGTCATACCGAGCCGCAGAGGGGTGAAATGGGTAAGGAAAACGAAACGGGACATCTCACGATGTCCCGTTCGTTTTGCGGGTCGTGTGGGCCTGGCTAGTCCACTCGCGCAAGGCCCACACGAGTACCCCGCATTACGGCACACGGCTGCCACTCCGTGGGCCAGTACCGAAGGTGGCCGTAACCGCCGGCCAGGTGAAGCCACTTAATCATGCCGGGCTCGACATCGTTCGGGCTGCCCCAGTTCGCAAACTGGTAGAGTTCCCAGCCGTTGTAGATGATGACCTGCCCCGGGCTCGCGGTGGCTGAAATCTTGACGGGCACGATGAATTCGCCGAAGTCGTTGTGGACGCGGACGGTGTCGTTGTCGGAAACGCCAAGTCGCTCGGCATCGTGGTTGTTGACGACGAGATGCGGCGTGCCGCGGTGCGTTTCCTGCATCATACGGTTGGCGATGTTGAGCGAGTGAATGCTCCAGCGGTTGTGCCCGCTCGTCATCTGGAAGGGATAGTCGCCGCCGGCCGCGGGAGGCTCCTTGTGGCGTGGCAGGTGCTCGTCGGCTTCGATGAACCATTCGTGCTCAATGAGGAATTGCGCCCGGCGGGAGAGGGTCGGGTAGGGCTCTCCCTTCTCGACGTGGTTGCGGAACGGGACGAAGGTCTGGTCCGGCTCCACATCGGTGCACTGGGCGATCGCGCGGGCGGCGATCCCGAGCCCCTGGAAGCGGAAGTAGCCTTCGCGGCGGACCTCCTCGAGGCTGGCGTTTGGCGGAAGCGAGCCGATGACGGCGGAGTCGCGCACCATCTCGTCGGCCATGATCTCAGTGTCGACCCACTGCCCGTTCGTGGTGTAGGTCGAATGGGCGGTTGCGAGGTCGTGCTCGCCGCCCTTCGCATCTTTGTACGTAGCGATTCCGCGCTCGATGGCGCGTGCCTGGAGGCGTTCGGCCAACCGCCGAAATGCTTCCCACTCGTCGAGTGCTTCGCCGGGCGGGTCGACAGCTTTATCGCTGAAGGTGAGGTTCATGGTGTGGGTGCTGGGGATGCCAAACCCGATCTTTTCGTACTGGTGGGCAATCGGCAGGACGATGTCGGAATGCATGGCCGTGGAACTCATGCGGACGTCGAGGGTGACGACCATCTTGAGTTGGGGCCAGAGGTTCTTCAGCAGCATGTTGCCGCCGCCACGCGTGCGCCTGAGGACATTGCCACCGCATTCGATGAGGACCCTCGAGGGCTGGTTTGCCCGGGGCAGGTCGACGCCGGACCACCATCCCTTGTCGACCGCCTCCTGGAAGTAGTCATCGAAGTCGCGGACCATGGTGGGGTCGTGCCATCGGCGATTTTGCCAGGCGTCGCGGTAGCCGGCGTGGTGGTACCACCAGAACACGGGCGGGACGAAGCCGGTCCCCGTGCCTGCCGCGGAGCCTGACATCTTTGCGCCTTCGATGGCCATGATGGCGCGGGACATGGTGGGGTCGATCGTCTTCGCGAACTCTACCCCGCGGTCGACCATGTCGAGGATGTTGACGACTTCCTCCGGGCCACGGCGCGACTTGGCGACGACGGTGAACCAGCCATCGAACAGGCCGCTCAGCCAGGCGCGCAGGCCTGTACCCTGGCGGCCCCAGTTTCCCGTGAGCGCGAGGAGGAGGATCTGTGATCGTTCGATGAGGTCGCCGTGGTAGTACTTCCCGGCGTTGTTCAGGCAGCAGAGGATGTTGGTGCGCTTCGTCGCTATCTTGCGGGCGATGGTGCGAATGGTGTCCGGATGGACGCCGCAGGCGGATGATGCGCTTTCCGGAGAGTACGCGGAGAGGCGTTCGCGCATGATGGCGAAGACGGTGGTGACTTCGACAGGGCCATTCAGGGTCTCGACGCTCCACACTCCCTCGAGCGAGGGGACGGCATCGCCCCATTGAAGCGTGCCGCGCGGTGCGGGGACCGGCGAACTGGAAACGGTATCCCAGGCGTAGAACTGGTTCTCGCTGCCACCTGCCACCACTTCGGATTCACGCAGGTAGCGCTTCGTCGCCGGGTTCATGAGCAGCGGAAGGTCGGTCTGCTCGCGCACGAACGTCTCGTTGACCAGTCCCTCATCGATCACGACTTTCGCCATGGCGAGTGCGAAGGCGGCATCGGAGCCGGGGCGAACGGGCACGTGGTAGTCGGAGTGAACCGAGGAGGGGGAGACATCGGGGGCGACGGTGAACACTTCGGCGCCGTTGTAGCGCGCCTCGAGCGCGTAATGGATGTGGGGGATGCGGGTGTAGAAGGGGTTCTGGAACCAGATGAAGACGAGTTCGGAATGGAACCAGTCGTCGATCGAACTGACGGGGTCGAAGGTACCCCAGGTGAGATAGTGCCCGGGGCTGAAGTCGTTCATCTCGGCGTTGAGGTCAGTGGTGAGGCCGCCGATGGCGCTCATGTAGCGGGCGCGGCCTATTGCGCCCCACGTGCCGAGGTTGCAGCCTGAGGGCGCGACGACCGATTCAGGGCCGATTTCTTCGACCGCATCGATAATGGCGTCGGCGATCTCGTCGGCTGCTTCGCTCCAGGTGATGCGTTTCCAGCGGCCGGACCCTCGCTCGCCGTCGCGCTTCAGCGGGTAGCGGAGGCGCTCCTCGGAGTCGAGCATTTGCGACCAGCCGGCGCCCTTCTGGCAGCCCATCGGGTTCATGTCGGGCACGCCCTGCTGGACGGTGTTGAAGACGGCCGCCTGTTCTTCGCGGACGATCTTGCCGTCCTTCAGGTACACGCGCATGGGGCAGTTGCCGGGGTAACAGTCGATGCAGTGCGAGGCCCAGAAGACCTGATCCCAGTCCCATCGTTGACGATAGCGCGCGCCGTTGTGCGCGGCTTCGTGGCGCTCGATGGTTGTCATGATCTCACGGCCTCACTTTCGCGAAGACACCGCTTGAACCCGGATAACGCCGGTTGAAGCGGCGAGCACGAAACAATCACGGTGGCCCGCCGCCGCGGCCCGTCCAGCATGTGGGGCGGCAATAGGCTCGCGTATGACGGCGGTCATATGTTTCAGAAGCCGGGACGGCCGCCCGATCCACGCATGCGCGGGTCGAGGACGTCACGCAGGGCGTCGCCTGCGAGGTTGAACCCGAGGACGATGAGGGTGATCGCCCCGCCGGCGAACATCGAGAGGTAGGGGCTTGCGGGGAGAAGTTTGCGGCCTTCGTTGACCATCTTGCCCCACGAAATGGACGAGGGGTCGCCAAAGCCGAGGAAGGCGAGGGTTGCCTCGGCGAGGATGTAGGCGCCGATCGAAATGGTGAAGATGACGATGGTGGGCGCCACGATGTTCGGGAGGATGTGGCGGATCATGATCCGGTTGTCGCCCGCTCCCACGACCCTCGCGGCGAGCACGTACTGTTCTTCGCGCGTGCGGAGTACGGCGCTCCGCACAACACGGATGACCGGCGCAACGCCGGCGATGCCAAGGGCGAGGGTCATGTGGTACTTGTTCGCGTTCTCCACGACCTGGAGGAAGAGCAGCAGGAGAATAAGGGCGGGGAACGCCTGGAGCGTGTCGGTGAGGCGCTGGATGAGCATATCGGTCCAGCCACCGAAGTACGCGCTCGTGGTCCCGAGGAGGACCCCTAGCGTGACCGCGATGGCTGCCGCGCCAATGCCGACCAGGAGGGAAAGCCGGGATCCCCATACCATGCGCGAGTAGAGGTCGCGGCCGGCGGTGTCGGTACCGAACCAGTGCTCGCTGGAAGGCGAGATGGCGTTGGCGATGACGAACGGTTCGAACTTCTCGGGTGGAAAGGTGAGCCGTACCGTGCGATCCGTCAGAGCGCGCTCTGCGAGCTCGGCGTCGTACTCCGGGTTCGGGACCTGGAAGACCTCCTTGGGGTCGTAGCGCTCAATGAGCGGTGCGAGGAAGGCGACCAGGAACATCAAAATGATGATCGCTACGCCGAACCCCCCGAGTGGCTTTCGGACGGAGAAGTGGAGGACCGCTCTTAGCGCCCTGAGCGGCGGAACCGATTCGTGCCGGCCAAGGGACTGAGGGAGCGGGACAGCGGTGGGTTCGACAGCCATCAGGAGTACCTGATCCGCGGGTCGGCCCAGCCGTAGAGCAGGTCGACAGCGAGGTTCACGAAGACCACGAAGGTGGCGATGATGAGGACGAATGACTGCACGACCGGGACGTCTCGTTCGGCGATCGCCGTCAGGATGCGGTTGCCTATCCCGGGGATGTTAAAGAGGTATTCGAAGACGACGTTTCCGCCGAGCATGGCGGCGATGGTGACGCCGATGACGGTGAAGACCGGGATGATCGCGTTCTTGGTCGCGTGGCGGAAGATGACGACGCGTTCACGCAGCCCCTTGGCCCAGGCCGTGCGCACATAGTCCTGTCTGAGGACCTCGAGCATCTGGGAGCGCAGGAGGCGCATGATGCCAGCACCCGAGGCGATGCCGCCGGCGATGGCGGGCAGCGCGAACAGCTTGAGACTGGCGATGGGATCCTCCCAGAGGAGCGGGTGGTTCACGATGTCAACGGTCCACAATTGCCAGCGGACGACGATGAGCAGCAGCATGGTGGCCACCCAGAAGTTGGGGGCGGCCACGGCGAGAATTGAGAAGACGCGGAGGATGTAGTCGATAGGAGTGTCCTGGCGGATGGCAGAGATCATGCCGATGGGGATACTCGTCAGCAGCGCGACCGTGAGCGTCATGAGGGATAGCTGAAGCGTGTAGGGCAAGCCTTCGCGGAAACCGCTCAGGGCCGGTTGCCGGGACCGATATGAGACGCCGAGGTCGCCTCGAGCAGTGTCGATGAGGTAGGTGAAGTAGCGTTCGACCAGCGGTTGATTGAGGCCGAGATCCTCGCGGATGCGGGCGATCTGGACATCGTTGTCCACCCCGCCGGAGGGGTTCTGCTGCGCGATGGTCCTCGCCACGAAGTCACCGGGAAGAACGTTCGTCGCGAAGAAAACGAGCGTGACGATCATGAAGATAACGGGGATGTTGATGATCGCCCGGCGGGTTACGTACTGGCCCAAACAGCTAACCTCCGGTCCTG
>DATBWD010000174.1:0-6415 GCA_036515015.1 Tepidiformaceae bacterium | reverse complement strand
GGCGGCCGAACTGCTGGCAGCAAACCACGAAGTGCTGGTCGTCGAGCGCGACAGCACCCGCGCGGCGGCGATCGCCGAAGAACTTGGGAACGTGGTGGTGCAGGGGGATAGCTGCGAGGCGACGGTGCTCGACGCGGCGGGTATTTCGCGCGCGGACCTCGTGGCGGCGGTGACGGGCGACGACGAGGACAACCTCGTGATCTGCGACATAGCGCGGTACCGCGGGGTGAGCCGAACGATCGCGCGGATCAACAATCCGAAGAACGAGCTGTTGTTCAAGCGGCGGGGGATAGAGACGACGATCTCGGCGACGCAGGCTATCCTCGGGCAGATCGAACAGGAACTTCCGACGCACGACGTAATCCCGCTGCTGCAACTGCACAGCGGACTCGAGATCGTGGAGATGAAAGTGGGGGAGCTTTCGCCGGTGATTGGCAAGTCGGTGCGCGAGGTGCTGTTGCCGCCGGAATCTCTTATTTCGCTGATCGTCGACCCCGGGGGTGTGCCACGGATCCCGAGTGGCGACACGCGGCTGCACCCGGGCGACGCGCTGGTGGTGGTGGTGCCGAAGGAGAGCCTCGGGATGCTGCGCCAGGCGTTGATCGGCTCGACGCACGGGATGGACACCTAGCCGATGAAGCTGGCGTACCTCGGTCCGCCGGGGACCTTCGGGGAAGAGGCAGCGCTGCGGTTCGAACCGGAAGGGGAACTGCTGCCGGTCCCATCTCATGCGGCGGTGGCAGCGGCGGTGGAGTCGGGCGCGGCTGATGCGGGGGTAGTCGCCATCGAGAACTCCATCAACGGGTCGGTGGCGGAGACGCTGGACGTGCTCATCCATGAGACGTCGCTGAAGATACGGCGGGAACTGGTGCTACCGATCCGGCACAACCTGGTGGCGAAGCCCGGGACGCGCCCCGGGGATGTGAAGGTGATCTATTCGCACCCCCAGGCGCTGGGACAGTGCCGCAAATTTCTCGAGCGGTGCTACCCGGGAGCGCAGTTGGAGGCAGCACTTTCGACCACTGAGGCAGTCCACCTGGCGCTCCAGCGCAGTGGCGACGCGGCGGCGGTCTCGACGCGGAGGGCGGCCGAACTCTATGGGGCGGAGGTGCTGGCCGAGGGCATCCAGGATTCGAGCACCAACGTAACGCGCTTCCTCTTGCTGGGGCGGGAAGGGGCGGCGCCGAGCGGGCGAGACCGGACGTCTATCGCCTTCACGTTTCCCGAAGACCGGCCCGGGGCGCTCGCGGCGGTCCTGAACGAGTTCGCGAAACGGGGAGTCAACTGCTCGAAGATCGAGAGCCGGCCGACGCGGGAAGCGTTCGGGGAGTACGTGTTCCTCGTGGACTTCGAAGGGCATGCAGAAGAGCCGGGAGGCCGCGACCTGCTGGAGGCGATCCGGCCGCTCTGCGCAGAGCTGAAGGTGTTCGGCAGCTACCCGCGTTCGCCGTAACCGCTTTGGCCGGGAGACGGGGCTTGCGAGTGCCCGCCCGGTTTTGCAACGATTGAGACGTGCAGGACGAAATTTACCGCGAGATAGCCGGGGCAATTGAGCGCGGCGAGCCAGTAGTGCTGGCGACGGTCGCCCGGACGCGAGGTTCGACGCCGCGGAAGACGGGCGCGAAGATGGTCGTCCGGCAGGATGGTTCGTTCTTCGGCACGATCGGAGGGGGATGCGGCGAGGCGGAGGTCTGGCAGGAGGCGATGACGGTCCTCGAGGACGGCAAGCCACGGATCGTGACGGTTGACCTGACCGAGCCGACGGACGGTGAGGACAAAATCTGCGGGGGCGTCATGGACGTCTTCGTGGAGCGACTGGCCTAGCGTTTCGAGGCCCGCCGATGGCCGGTCCAGCAGCAGACGCCGAGTCGACGGCCGCGGACTTCTTTCCCGAGACACACACGATCGACAACCTGCGCGCGGCAGCGGCCGGCTGCAAGGCGTGCCCGTTATGGACGACGGGCACCCAAACGGTGTTCGGCGAAGGGCCCGAGTCGGCGAGGGTCGTGTTCGTCGGGGAGCAGCCGGGCGACCGCGAAGACCTGGAGGGGCGGCCATTCGTGGGGCCGGCAGGGCGGTTGCTCGACCGGGCGCTCGAGGACGCGGGTATCGACCGTGACGATGTCTACGTCACGAACGTCGTGAAGCACTTCAAGTGGGAAGCGCGTGGGAAGCGGCGGATCCACAGCAAGCCGAACGCGAGAGAGATCCGGGCGTGCCGCCCGTGGCTGGACGAAGAGATCGCGCAGGTGGAACCGGAGGCACTGGTGTTGCTGGGTGCGACGGCGGCACAGGCGTTGCTGGGTCGACAGTTCAGGGTTTCACAGCAGCGGGGCCAGTTCGTGGAGAGCGCGCTGGCGCCCCTGGTGATGGCGACATATCACCCCTCGTCGCTCCTCCGGGCGCCGGATGACGAAACGCGGCAGGCGGGGATCGCCGAGTTCACGGCCGACCTGCGGCGACTGCATGACGCGCTCAGCGGGGGCGGTGGCAAGCAGGGGTAAACTGCCGGGATTCGTTTGGAACGAATATCCTGTACCATGATGGGGCACTCCTCCGGAGGGGGAGGTGGAAGAGAGACGCATTATGTTTGGTTCATTAGGCGCCCCCGAGATCGCGATCATCGGCGTCGTGCTGATCCTGTTGTTCGGAGTGGGCAAGATCAGCGGGCTTGGTAAGGAACTCGGCTCGTCGATCAAGGAGTTCCGCCGGGCCGTGAAGGATGAGGACAAGGAAGCGAAGGAAGCCGAGAAGGCACATCCGGTGCAGCAGGCACAGGTGCAGCAGCAGGTTGCGCCGCCGCCCGCCCAGCAGCAGCCACCGGCCCAGCCGCCCACGACCGGCGACAAGAACCCGAATATCTTCTAGCAGCCAGCTTCGTTAAGCACACAAGCAACGCCCCTGCCGTTTGGCAGGGGCGTCTCTCGTTGGTGGCCGCCAGGGTGCAGGCTAACCGCCGGCAACGGCGGGGACGATGCTGACCTCGTCGCCGTCCTTGAGGGGCGTGGAGAGGCCATCGATGAAGCGGACATCGTCCCCATTGACGTAGACGTTGACGAAGCGACGAAGCTGGCCGGACTCATCCATGAGCCGTTCGCGGATGCCCGGGTAGCTGGTTTCGAGCGTCGTAATGCAGTCGCCCAGGTTCGCGCCGTCGGCGGCGACGGTGGACTGGTTGCCGGTGAGGTTGCGGAGGGGCTGGGGGATGCGGACGGTTATGGCCATGTTCGCTATGTATCTCTCAACTGGTTAGTTTTGCCGGCCGATGGTGAATGCGGGCGGCCGGCGGCCCGCGGCGTGGAGGATGTCGTAGGGTCAGCCTTCGACGACGTCGCCGGTGACGGGGTCGACGCGGACGCCCTTTTGCTGGGCCCAGGCGAGGCTACGTTCGATCTCGTCGGATTCGCCTTCGAGTTCGAGCACGACCCAGCCGGTGCGTTCGTCGACGTCGGCCATGCGAACGTTGGTGATGACGCGGAACTCGTGTCCGAGTCTATAGATGAGTGGTTCCTTGATGAGGTCTTCCGGGAAAGTGAATCGCACGCGCTTGACGGCCATTATGCCAGCACCTCCGCTTTCTGCAGGGTTTCGTAGGCTTCCTGGAAGCTTTCCATGGTGGCATCGACCTCCAGTGGCGGTTTGAGGCTATCGGCCACCGCCTCGACGGTCTTGAAGCCGGCGCCGGTGATGAACGCGACGGTGAGCTCGTCCGGGTGGATTTTACCCTGTGCGGCGAGTTGCTTGACGGATGCGACGGTCACGCCGCCGGCGGTCTCAGCGAAGATGCCTTCGGTCTCGGCGAGGAGCTTCATGGCGGCGACGATCTCGTCGTCGCCGACGTTGCCGCAGGCGCCATCGGTATCGCGAAGCTGGACAAGGCTGTAGTAGCCATCGGCGGGGTTGCCGATGGCGAGCGACTTGGCGATGGTGTTGGGGCGCTGGGGGCGGAAGTTCATCGAGCCTTCCTCCCAGGCGACGGCGACGGGGGAGCAGCCGGTGGCCTGGGCGCCGCTCATTCGCGTCTTCGGCGGGTCGATGAGGCCGACTTTTGCCAGTTCATCGAGGCCTTTGCGGATCTTCACGAAGAGCGAGCCGCTGGCGATGGGCACGACGCAATGGTCGGGCGCGCGCCAGCCGAGTTGTTCGGCGACTTCGAAGCCGAGAGTCTTCGAGCCTTCGGAGTAGTAGGGGCGCACGTTCACGTTGACGAACGCCCAGTTGTAGGAGCCGGCGAGTTCGGCGCAGAGGCGGTTGACGGCGTCGTAGTTGCCACGGACCTTGACGAGGGTGGGGCCGTAGATACTGGAGCCGAGGACCTTTCCGGCCTCGAGGTCGTGGGGGATGAAGACGACGGCTTCCATACCGGCGGCGGCGGCATGGGCGCTCACGCTGTTGGCGAGGTTACCGGTGCTGGCGCAGGCGAGCTTTTCGTATCCAAGTTCGCGGGCGCGGGTGCTTGCGATGGCGACGACGCGGTCCTTGAACGACCAGGTGGGGTTGACGGTGTCGTTCTTGATGTAGAGGTTGGGCAGGCCGAGCGCCTTGCCGAGGTTCTTCGCGTGGATGAGGGGGGTGAAGCCGGCGCCGATGTCGACAGCGGCATCGGCGTCGCAGGGGAGAAAGGGACGATAGCGCCAGAGGCTGGGCGGCCCGGCGGCGATGGTGTCGCGGGAAATGGTGCGGCGGATGGCGTCGTAGTCGTAGCTGACTTCGAGCGGACCGAAGCAGAATTCGCAGACGTGAATGGCTTCGAGCGGGTATTCGCGGTGGCATTCCCGGCAGCGCAGGTTAGTGGCAAAGCTCATGCTCAAACTCCGTGCGTTCCTTCGTGGGGGTGGAGGAATCTGGGCGCATCAGGTGGGATGGCGCCTGGTGGACGTTAGCGCGAAGGCCCCTTCTGGGAGGGGCTAGAGCATGACCATTCGGCCCGGAAGGCAAACCATGAGACATCTCCTCAGTTCCGCGTGGGCCGTTTTGTCGTTCGAGCGCTGGCGCTCTCATCTTCCTCCCGGCGCCCGGGAGACCGGAATTGGCACCTTGCCTGATGGGGGCAGGTTGCCGGGGCTTCGAAGGGCCGGTCCCTCCACCCCGTCTTGATAAGCGCGGCCACGGTAGCGGTTCCGATTATGGTACGCGAACGGCAGGGTTTCGGGGAAGGGGAACCCGAACCGGACGCCGGGCACCGGGCTCCCGGCGGGTGGTACACTCCCGATCCATCGCCGAGCCAAGCGACGAGCCCGAGATGGTGGGCGGCGGTGCGAAGGAGGGGCTGCATGGCTGTTATCGAGAGGATCCGGAAGTTCTTCATGCGAAGCGCCAGCGTCATCGAACCCGCGGAGGCCGACCCAAGGACCGTCGCGCCAGAGCCGGTGGAGACCGCCCCGGCGGCGGACCAACCGGAGACGGAGAAGGAAGAGACGGCGGGCAACTAGGCTCGCGCACTCCGGCTCCGGGGTTGCGTTCAGAGCGGAGCGGATGGTCCCGCGCGCTTCGCAGGCAACCGGCCCAGGGACAAACGAAAGCGCCAGCGGGATGCCGCTGGCGCTTCTGACTTGGACCGAAAACTGGCGACTAGGAGGCGAACCAGGCTTCCGCCTTTCGGCCGTCGTAGAGGTCGGTGGGCCAGAACCAGCCCTTGATGCGGTCTTCGGTGTAGTGGTGGAGGTTGACGGTGAACATGAACCGCATGGGGAAGTCCTGCACGATCATGCGCTGGGCTTCCTGGACCAGTTCCTTCCGCGCCTCCAGGTCGAGTTCTTCGGACTGCTTCCTGATGATTTCGAAGATGTCGGGGTTGTAGTGCTTGAAGAATGCCGACTTTTCCCCGAAGTAGGACGAGAGGTTCTCGTCGGGGTCGGGGTTATTGAGCGGCACATGGTGGGAGAAGGTGTACTTGTAGGAGTAGGTCTGGTTGTAGTACGCAGCCAACTCCATCGGCTTCAGGTTGAGGTTGACGTTGATCTCGGCGAGTTGCTGCTTGAGGATCTCGCCAATCTGGTCGGCCTCGGCGGCCTGGGCCCAGATGCAGTCGCCGGTGAAGTCACTGATAGCGGCTGCCGACATCAATTCCTTCGCCTTCTTAACATCGTATTCGGCGAGTTCTTCCTTGAGCGTCCACTGGTCGTAGATTGGCAGGATGGGCCCGTTCGTGATGAGGCCGTCGCCGCTGTAGACGAGGTCGAGCACCTGCTCCTTGTCGATGGCCCGGACCACGGCCTCGCGGAAGCGGATGTCGTCGAACGGTGCCACGTAGGGCGCGTCTGCAGTCGTCGGCGACATGCGGAACTGGCGCCAGAACTGGCTCGGGACAGCCTTGTAGGTCACGTCCTTGCGGGAATCGTTGACCCGGTCCTTCTGGTTCGAACCGATGACGGCCGCGTTCACCTGGCGGTCGATGAACATCGTCGCCTGGGTG
>DATBWD010000173.1:0-8742 GCA_036515015.1 Tepidiformaceae bacterium | reverse complement strand
TTGGCTGTCAACGTGCGAGTCCGGCCCGCCACCACGGACGACCTGCCCGCCATCCAACGGATCTACAACGATGAGATCCTCGCCGGGGTGGCGACGTGGGATGAAGAACCGTGGACCATGGAACGCCGCAAGGCCTGGTTCGAGGAGCACGACGAATCCCAGCCCGTTCTGGTCGCCGACTGCGACGGCCAGGTCGCCGGCTTCGCCTGCCTCACGAAGATGAGCCAGAAATCGGGCTGGCGCTTCACCCGCGAGGACACCATCTACCTGGACCCGGACTTCCGCGGCCGCGGCATCGGGCGCGTGCTCCTCACAGCGCTCATCGAAGAGGCGCGACGGCTGGGCATCCATGTCGTGGTCGCCTCCATCACCACCGAAAACGAAGTGAGCATCCACCTGCACCGATCGCTCGGGTTCGAAGTCGTCGGCACCCTCCGCGAAGCCGGCCTCAAATTCGGCCGCCGCCTCGACACCTGCTACCTCCAACTCACCCTCGCCAACTGACGTTCAATCGAACGGATCGCGGCCGCCGCACTACCGTCGCTCAGTGGCGTGGGGAATCGACAATCGTCAATCGACAATCGTCAATTGCTAGACCCCGGCGTAG
The DNA here is from genome assembly GCA_036515015.1 of Tepidiformaceae bacterium. GTDB lineage: Bacteria > Chloroflexota > Dehalococcoidia > Tepidiformales > Tepidiformaceae > DATBWD01. Next base: position 8,135 of record DATBWD010000173.1, on the reverse strand, counting down.
CTGTGCAGCCCGCTAATCCACAGGTTCACGCCGAAATAGGTGAACATCACCAGCCCCCACATGATGACTAGCCACCACATCGGGTCGGGGCGCCACCCGCGCCGGATCGATTCTGGCACGATCTTGCGAATCCCCGGAGCGCCGGTCACTGAGCCGGTCCCGGCCCGCGCGTGGAAATAGGCAGCGATGCTGAGCCACGTGACGAGCGCGCTCGTCTCCTTCGGGTCCCACGCCCAGTAGCGCCCCCACGCGCTGTTCGCCCACCACGCCCCAAGCGCGATCCCCAGGCCCAGCAGCGGGAAGCCGATCACGACCGCCTTGTGCGCGAGGTCCGAGGCCGCCTCCGAACTGGGCAGCGCCGGGAACCGCCGCCGCCCCTCGCCGCCCTGCGCGAGATAGATGACCGCCCCGCAAAACGCCACCGTGAGGACCGCGTACGAAATCATCATCACGCTCACGTGAATGGTCAGCAGCGGGCCGTTCTGCAGCGCCGGTACCAGCGGCACGATGTCGCTCGGGAAGCGCGACGCGATGAACAGCATCCCCACCACTATCGGCAGGCCGATAACACCCACCCGCCGCTGGCGCGTGGCGGCTTCGAAGGCGAGGTAGGTGCCCGCGATGCCCAGGGCGAAGGTCACTGTGAACTCGTAGAGGTTCGCCAGCGGAGCATGGCCCACCGCCGCCCATCGCGATGCGACCGCTCCCGCCAGCGCGATCGTTGTCAGCGCCGTGAACGTCGTGGCCAGCCGCCCGATGCCCGGGTTCGGCATCCCTGGCGGGCCGCTCACCGTCACCGTCCCGGCTTCGGTCTGCCCGCTAAAGCGCCGCACCGCAACAGACGCGCTGAACACGTACCCCAGGTACAGCCCGCTGGCGATGAGCGCGGTCACCATGCCGGTCCAGAAGAGATAGATGGAGAGATCAGCCATCTGTGCCTCGCGTCACAATCCTACCTGCTGCCACTGGGCCCGGCCACGCCCGGTGCGTCCTGCTCTCACGCCCGATCCCTTTTCTTTATCAGGCCGGATCAGGCCGAGTCGCCTCTGCCCGGGAGGGGGTTCTCGCCGATCTGGTACTTGGCCACCGGGTGACCCTTCGCGAGGTGCTCGTCGATGACCCGGTCGAGCGCCTCCGGCCCCAGCCCCGCGTACCATGTCCCCTCCGGGTAGACGACCGCGGTCGGGCCTTCGTGGCAGATGCGAAGGCACCCCACCTTCGTCCGGTAGATGCGGCCCGAGTCAGACGACCCGTTCAGTTCGGCAACCCGCTTCTTCAGGCGTTGCCATGCGGCGTCGCCTTCCGCCTCGGTGCAGCAGTCCGGGCCGGTGCAGAGAAAAATGTGACGCTCATAGGAGCCAACGCCTCGGCGCACGGCTTCCTGCTTTGCCCGCTCCAGTGGGTCACCCATGCAAAGAGTCTAGGTGGCGAAACAGATGCCCGCGAGTCTTACCCGATCCACGCCTCGCCGCCCACGTTCCCCGGCAGCGGCAGTTCACGCTCGTAGCGACGAATCTCTCGGCGCTCGACGACCGGGAGAAAGCAATGGACACAGTAACGGGGGCGAGGTAACTGGGCGGGAACGATCGTCTTGTGGCTGCCGTGTACCCGGCAAATCATCTCAAATTCGATGACTTCGATGTTCACGCCAAAATCCTCCACACCCCGAGCGCGCCGATACTTCCATAGGGGGACTCAATAGTACACGAAGTCGCCCCAACGGGAGTTCAGGGATCTTCGATCGTAGCCCTTTCGCATTGCGAAAACGTTACAGTCTTGCCCCCCGGCTCACCGGAACTGCGACGGAATTGCCTATGGCATGTCGCCGCAGCGCCCGACCAGGTCGGCAAGCCGCGGCAGCCGAGAATCGTCATCTCCGAGGATCGCCGTCAGCCATGTGCGCGCGTACCCGTGGTCGAATCGGGAGCCTTGAGTAGCCACGAGCTTCTCGATGTCCACCCAATCGTGCGGCCGGTTGAAGATGACCTTGAAGACCACCAGGTCCTCGGCGCTCAGCACCCGCGCCGGCCTTCCCTTGAAGTCCACGACGACTGATCGTTCCCTGCACGAGTCGTGGAAGGGGTCGTAGGCGAAGAAAAGGTCCACGAATGTCCCACCCCAGTCGAGGCGGATCTGTCCCTTCTCGAGGACTTCCCTCGCCGCCTCGTCCTTTGCGATGCTGACTCCGAGGCGTTCCAGGACCGTAAACGCCGTCCCCGCCTCCGAATCAGGCAGGAAGATGTTGATGTCGATGTCGACGGTGCCCCGCGGCTCCGACCAGTAGGTGAGGGCTATCGCACCACCGAGCGCATACGGAAGTTCCGCAGCTTCGAGGGCGTCGACGATTCGGGCAATCTTTTCGTCAGGAAGTGTCCCATCACTGGCCGGCATGGCGGACCGATGAGAACCGCGGAAACGCCAGTGCAGGTTTGACGTAGGGATGGCGGCGGCTCTGCGCGATCGAGACGGACATCCGCATCAGGCCCACCAGTGCCCGCCACCGCTCTTCGTCCGAGCGGTCGCGCCACTGCAGCGCGCGCGTGGCCACGCCCTCCGCCGCCGCCGCTTCCTGCAGGCGCCCCACCAGCCGAGCATGCGGATTTCTCCCATGTGTCATACGACAATTGTACTCCACTCGCATGCGATATGGGTGCGGACTTCTCGGGTCACCCCTACTGCCAGCCCGACTGCGCCCCCCGGAACATCTCCAGTGGGCCGGACGGCCAGTTGTAGCCCAGCTTCATCGCCGTGTCCACATCTTCCGCGGTCGCAATCCCCGCCTCCACGATCTTCCGAGCTTCTGCGACCGCCGCGAAGTACACCCGGTTCGCGATGAACCCGTAGCTGCCGGGCGCGTCCTTCACCCGCACGCTCGTCCTCCCGATCCGCCGGCAGACCTCCTCCATCAGCTCGATGGTCCCCTCCGAAGTCGCCGGGGTGTACACCAGTTCAACGACCTTCATGATGTTGGCCGGGCTGAACCAGTGCATTCCAATGAAGCGGTCCCGCCGCTCCACTGCCTGGCTCAGACTGTCCATGTCGAACCCGCTCGTGTTCGTCGCAAAGACCGCCTCGGGCTTGATCACGCGGTCGAGTTCCGACCACACCTGCTTCTTCAGGTCGAGGTCCTCCGGCACCGCTTCGATGACCAGGTCGACACCCGCGAGGTCCTCCAGGCGGGTGGTGAAGGTCAGCCGTCCGGCGAACTGCTCCACCTCGTCGCGCGTGTACTTGCCACGCTCGACTGCCCCGTCCCAGCCGAAACGCCCGCGCTGGATCGTGCCCTTCGTCTTCTCGATCTGCCCGTCCGAAATGTCGCGGATGATGACCGCGTACCCGGCCTGCGCGAACGTCATGGCGATCCCTCCCCCCATGACGCCTCCGCCCACGATTCCCACGCTCTTGATGTCTTCCGCGTTCATGCGACCCTGCTTTCTCGATGACCGTGAGGCTCCCCGGATCCTAACAGGTGCGACGGCGTGAGTGGCCGCCGGAAGAGTCCCGGTTGAAGGAAGGGCAGGGGCGGGGGATAGTGGCCGAAACGCCCGCGCCACCGGGCTGGGCGAAGGGCCGCGCGCAAGGGGAGAAGTCTTACACATGGAATTCACCGACATCCGCTACGAAGTCGCCGATAACATCGCGCGCCTGACCCTGAACAAACCCGACCGCCTCAACGCGCTTTCCTGGAGCACCTGGGCGGAAATCGAAACCGCCATCGAAGCGGCCAACAACGACGACGCCGTCAAGGTCGTCATCATCACCGGCGAAGGACGCGGATTTTCCGCCGGCACCGACCTCACCGACACCCGCGATCCTGCCGACTGGCACCCGCGGCCGTTCCAGGGCCGCGAGGCGAAGTACCGCTCGCGCTATCTCGGCACCGCCACCGTCTACAACTGCACCAAACCCACCATCGCTGCGGTCAACGGCGTTGCCGTCGGCGCCGGCTTCTCGTTGACCATGGCCTGCGACATCCGCATAGCCTCGGAGTCCGCGCGCTTCAGCGCCATCTTCGTCAAGCGCGCCATCGTCGCCGATACGGGCTGCACCTGGTTTCTGCCGCGCCTCGTCGGCATCGAACGCGCCCTCGAAATGATGTACACCGGCCGCATGGTCGGCGCCGAAGAAGCGCTCCGCATCGGCCTCGTCAGCGAAGTCGTGCCCGCCGACCAGTTGCTCGAGCGCGCGACCGCCCTCGCGACAGACATTGCTCGCGGCCCCTCGCTTGCCGTCGAACTGAACAAGCGCCTCACGCAGCAAAGCTTCAGCCGCACGCTCGAAGAACAAATCGAACTCGAAGAATACCTGCAGGCCATCACGCGCGACTCAGAGGACGCGAAGGAGGGCCGGGCCTCGTTCCTCGAAAAGCGCGACCCGGTGTTCAAGGGCCGCTAATTCCGGATAGCCTCCACTCCGCGTTCAGGGGCTGACCGGGGTCACATCGCCCCCACCCTGCCCGCGCATAATGGACTCATGCAGGACGCGCCCCTGTCACGCGAGCCAGCCTCCTTGGCGTCGCACCCCTGGGCGCGAGAGGCGCTGCCGTCGCTCGTTGCCCGCCTCGAAACCGACCTCGAACGGGGACTGACCAGCGAAGCAGCTGTTCGCCGCCTCGCCGAGGATGGGCCGAACGAGCCGGCGCCCATCCCGGCGCCATCGTGGCCGGCTATCCTCCGTCACCAGTACGCCAGTAAGCTCATCTGGATCCTCGCCATCGCGACGGGCATCTCCCTGGTGATGACCGAATGGTTTAACGCCATCGCGATCGGCATCACCGTCGTCTTCACGACGCTCATCGGCTTCGTGAACGAATTGCGCTCCGAGTGGGCCATCTCCGCGCTTCGCGACATCACCGCCCGCCGCGCCGAAGTGCTGCGAGACCAACTCCTCGAAGAAGTGCCCGCCCGCGAGGTCGTCAGGGGAGACGTCGTACTGCTCACCGAAGGCGACGTCGTACCGGCCGACGCGCGCGTCGTTCAGTCGCGCGGGCTCCGGCTGAACGAGTCCATCCTCACCGGCGAACCCGCAGCCGTCCCCAAGTTCGAGGTCCCTGGTGGAGACGGCGAAGAGCCGGCGACTCCGGCGAACGCTGTCTTCGCGGGCACGACCGTCGTGGCGGGCAGCGGTTCTGTCCTCGTCACCGCCACCGGGCTCGATACCTCGCTCGGCAGCATCTTCAGCTCAGTCCAGCACAGCGAACGGCCGCCAACTCCGCTTGAATCACGGCTCGAAGTGCTCGGTAACCGGCTGATTGCCGCGTTCCTCGTCATCACTGCCCTCATCGTGGTCGTCGGCCTCCTCCAGGGACGCGACCTTCGCCTCGTTACCGAAATGGCAGTCTCGCTTGCCATTGGAGCCGTCCCCGAAGGGCTGCCCGCTGTCGCGACCATTGCCCTCGCCGTGGCGGTTCGGCGCCTGGCCCGCACGCACGTCCTCGTTCGCCGGCTCGACGCCGTCGAGACGCTCGGGTCCACCACGGTCATCGTCACCGATAAGACTGGCACCCTCACTGAGAACCGCATGGTGCTGCGGAGCGTCCTGGTCGGCGATGGCCAGGAGATCCTCGCCCGCGTCGAGGCCACCGGTCGCGGCGTGAAAACGTCGCTCAGCCTGCCGGGAGGAGGCGCCCCCTCCGAAGAACAGGCGGCCCAGGCTCGCCGGGTCCTCCTCCTTGCGACTCTCTGCAATGACGCCATCGTCGAATACGACGAGAACAACGGCTGGCACGCCCACGGCGACCCGCTCGAAGGTTCCCTCGCCATTGCGGCCAGGGGCGTCGGCTATACCGAAGACGTGCTCGAACGCGACTTCCCCCGCGTCGCCACCGATCCCTTCAGTTCGGCCACCAGGATCATGCGGACGGTTCACCGCACACCCTCCGGCTCCCTCGAGGCGATCAAGGGCGCGCTGGAGCCGGTGGCTGCGCTCTCCGCGGCGCCCCATCCAGGGCTTCTTCGGCGCGTCTCGGAACTCGGCGTCTCCGGCTACCGCGTGCTCGCCGTGGCAGAAAAGGACGACGGTTCAGCTACCAGCCTCCGTGGGGCCGTCGTCCTCGAGGACCCGATCCGGGAAGACGCCGTGGCGGCCACGGCGGCCGTGCGAGACGCCGGCGTCCGTCTCATCCTCGTCACCGGAGATCAGCGCTCGACTGCGGCGAACATCGCGAGGCAGACGGGAATCCTCGTCGATGGCACGCTCGCAGTCGCCGGCGACGCCTTCGCCCTCGCGGACCTCGACCGGGTCTCAGTCGTTTCCCGCGCGAGCCACGAACAGAAGGAAGCCATTGTCACCTCGCTCCAGCGCCGGGGCGATGTCGTGGCGATGACCGGCGACGGCGTCAACGATGCTGCGGCGCTCCGTTCGTCACACGTCGGCGTGGCGGTCGGCCCCGGCGCAACCGACGTGGCCGTCGAGGCCGCCGATATCGTGCTCGCCGACGGTCGCCTCACTTCCCTGATACAGGGGATCACGGAGGGGCGCCAGGTCACGCTCAGCCTCCGCCGTGCCATCGTCTATCTGCTCACCGCCAGCTTCGGCACCATCGCGCTCATCACGCTGGCATTGCTGGCGAACCAGCCAATCCCCCTGGGCGCGTTGCAGATCCTCTGGCTGAACCTCGTCGTGCATGTCTTCCCCGCCCTTGCGCTCGCCACGAGCACACAGGCGGACGCGTCCTCTACCATGCCAACCCGAGGGCTCTTCAGCGATGGGACGTGGCTCGAAGTCGGCTGGCGGGCCTTCGCGACCGCGGCTGCCTCGTTCGTGGCCCTCCTGGTCGCGGTCGAAGCGTTCGACGCGCCTGCCGCTCAACAGACGGCCGTCTATCTCGTGATCGCGACCGTCCTCGTCGGCCAGTCGTTTCTCATCGGCGTGGATAGCGCCCGGGCACAGGTCGCGCGCCTCCGGGCGCCGACGCTCTGGGCCGCCGTGCTCTTCTCACTCGCGCTCATGCTTGTCGCCGTCTACCTGCCCGGTCTTCGGCCGGCTCTCGAACTCGCCCGGCCCGGCACTGATACCTGGCTGATTGCAGGCGTCTGCGCCGTGAGCGGGCTCGCCCTCGGCCAGGCCGGCGCTGCGCTTATCAGGCGCCGTCTTTAGCGAACCGTTATCGCCGCGTTCGAAATGACGGGCGTCCCCCGCTCCTTCGTCTTCGCGTCGATCAGGATGGTCGAACCGTCCTTCCACATCGAGGTCACGATTGTCTCGCCCGGGAACACCACCCCGGCGAAGCGCGCCTGGTAGCGCGCCACCTTCCCCGTATCGCCGCCGAGAGCCGCGTCCACCACCGCCTTGCAGACGATGCCGTACGAGCAGAGTCCGTGCAGGATCGGCGTGTCGAAGCCGCCCATCTTCGCAAATTCCGGGTCCGCGTGGAGCGGGTTCTTGTCCCCTGAAAGCCGGTACAGCAGCGCTTGCTGCGGCAGCGTCTTCGACTCGGCGACGTGGTCCGGCGCACGGTCGGGAGCGGCGTTACCCGCGGGCGGCCCGCTCTCCCCGCCGAAGCCGCCCTCGCCCCGAAGGAACAGCGAGAATCGGTTCGTGAACAGCGGCTGCCCGGCCGGATCCTTCGTCTCCATTTCGAGCACGACCAGTGCAGCCTTGCCCTTGTCATAGATCCCCGCCACCTTGCCCGAGGTGCTCACCGCGGCCTCGGTCGGGATTGGCTGGTGGATCTCCAGGTCCTGTTCCCCGTGGAGCAGCAACGCCGGGTTGAACTGCATCCCTTCCACGCGCCCCAACCCGCCCATCGCCCCGAACGCCGGCACGACGCCCCAGCTCGGGAGCACCTTCAGGTTCTTCTCGTACGTGTACGTCAGTTCGTTCGGGTCGGTCTGCGGCACACCCGCGCCGACACCAAGGTGATAGAGGATGATGCGGTCACGGTCCCAGCTAAAGTTGCCGCCCTGGATGGGCGCGCCGAGGGCCTTCCCTGGATCGATAGGCATGACGTGCTCCTGGTCTCCTGAGTGACCCTATCGTAGGCGCGATCCGAGTGGAGTTCGAGTTCGCTCCGCGCCCGGCTACTGTGCCCCTTGTTCACCCCGCACATACGGCAAGTAGTGTGGAATCCAGCAGCGCTGCCTCACGTAGGCAACCAGTGCCTCCCGGTCCAGCCCCGTGATGTCGGGTTCGCG
>DATBWD010000172.1:0-2222 GCA_036515015.1 Tepidiformaceae bacterium | reverse complement strand
GCTGTTGGGCGTCACCTACGGCGTGGGCGGTGGGGACTGACAGAAACCTCGGCCACGATTTCGCGAAACGCGCACGCGAGTCGATCCAAGCCCTGCTTGGCGTTCAGCCCGAGCGGAGCGGGTCGAGTAGCCCGGGGAAGTTGCCTTCCCCGGGCTCTCACAGAACCGGACTTGTGGGCCGCACATCCGGCTCTTCGGGATGCTGGCGTTCGAGTTTTCGTAGTCCAGCACCGGTGTGTCCACCCGCAGTCATCTCCGTGCAAGCGCAAGTTGCGCGGAGGCGATGTCGAACCGGGCCTTGTACTCCCGCCGCTTCACGGCCAGCGACACGAGTCCGCGTTCGGCGAAGTACGCGTTGCGCAGTCCTCGGTCGACAACCGTCGTGTGGCTCAGCGCCCACCAGGATCGCTTCCCCCGGCAGATGCCGCGCCACGCAGCCTTGGGCCTCAAGCCCAGTCGGATGAGTTTCCTGACGATGTGGCGCCGGCGTTTCCATTGCCTGAGCAACAGGGCTCGCAGGCGCCGCCTGATGTGGGCGTCCAGGTTTTCGAAGGTCCGCTCTTCCGCACTCGTGCAGATCCAGAAGAAGCCGACCCAGCCGAGCAGGTACTCGTTCAGTCGCCGGAGGCAGGCCCGAAAGGACTGCCCCCAGTTTCTCGGCGTGTGCTTGCGGATCGACTCGTCGACGCGATTCCGCGTGCGTCGAGACATCAGTACCTCTGCTTCCCCGGTCTGCGCGTCGCGCCGCAGCCGGAAACCCAGGAAGTGCCGCTCCTCTGGTCGAGCGACGGCGCTCTTGCTCGTGTTCACCTTGAGGCGCAACCGCCTCTCGATGAACTGCGCGACGCTGGCCATCACGCGTTCTCCTGCCCGCTGGCTGCGTACGTAGATGTTGCAGTCATCGGCGTAGCGCACGAAGCGGTGGCCGCGCCGGGCGAGCTCTTCGTCGAGTTCGTCCAGCACGATGTTCGACAGCAACGGAGAGAGGGGTCCGCCTTGCGGCGTCCCTTCTTCCGTGGTCACCACCACTCCGTCCGGCATCACCACGTTGGCCTTGAGCATCTGTCGGATCAGCCGCAACAGCCGGCGGTCCTTCACCCGCTGTTCCAGCCTCGACAACAGGCGGTCGTGGTTCACCCGGTCGAAGAACTTCTCCAGATCCAGGTCCACCACCCACTCGTTGCCGTCTTCCAGGTACGTCTTGGCCTCCGCGATGGCCGTGTGACAGCTTCGTCCCGGTCGAAAGCCGTGGCTCGAGGCGTGGAAGGTCGGCTCATAGTGCGGGGCAAGCACCTGATGACTTGCTTGCTGTACCAACCGGTCCACCACGTTCGGGATGCCAAGGCCTCGCTGGCCGCCGCCCGACTTGGGGATCCAGACACGTCGGATCGTCCCAGGGCGATACTCGCCGTTGAGCAGCGCACGGCTCAGCGCCGGCACGACCTCGTCAAGGTGTGCTTCTACTTCCCTGACGCTCTGCCGGTCGGGTCCCGGTGCACCATCGTTCGCTCTTACTTGCCGGAACGCTCGTCTCAGGTTTGTCTCGTCAGCCACCTCCTCGATCGTCATCGCCGCCAGGTCTGGTCTCTTCGTGTTCCCCGACTTCGGCACCGCGCGCATCGCAGGGGCAGGTTGGCCCGCCTCCGCCTTGCCGGCGTCCCCTTTCGGGCTGTCGGCTGTCTCGGGGAACAGTTCGATCTGTCCTGGCCGTTCACTGGCCGTGGTCGCCTTCCCTCCCCGCCCTGGGGCGGTTTGGACCGCCTTTCGACGGCCTTCCGGTACTACGCGACCATCCGACTCCTCTCGTCCCTTCGCCATCTCGTCCTTTCGTTCTCGACGGCTACCGCCCGCGGACCTTTGCGGCGGAGGCCGAGAGGTCTCCCTGGGTAAGGATGCAGAGCTTCGTGCCGACTCCGTCGCCCCTACGCGCGCTCGTCCGACGGACATGGGGCTTCGCCGCTGCGGGCCGGCTCACCCTCTCGAACGCACGCCTCACGGCGCTTCGCTCTCGCTCGGTTCGGCACCGCACCATAGACTTCCACCAGACGCTCCCTCGCGGGCCGTCACCCCTTCCCACCCGCCAGCGCCCTTGTCACTTAGGTGTCGGGTTCCCTCCGTCAGGGTCCCGAGAGGATTCAGCTCATCGCTTCACCTCCTGCTCTGCGCCCATGCCAGGCGCACCCGCCACCTCGCTTCGCGAGGGCGGCCGCTCCGCTCGGGGT
>DATBWD010000171.1:0-2927 GCA_036515015.1 Tepidiformaceae bacterium | reverse complement strand
CCAGCCGGTGTCCATCTCCCTCCGCATCCCCACAAGCGCCAGTCCAGCGGACTACCTCGGCCTTTTGCAGGCCTCCATCGCGTCGTCCAGGGAGGGAGTACAGGTGGATGCCGCCGCCGGGGCCCGCCTCCCGTTCACCGTGAAGCCTTCCACGCTCCTCGAGGCATTGACGCTCCGCGCCCGGGGCGAGTTCGACGGCATGAAGCCGTGGTCCTATCTCGTCCCGGCTGCCATCGTGGCCCTGGCGGCCGCAACCTGGCTAGGCCGAAAGTTCAGCTTCAACATCTCCCGGAGGAGTTGATGCGTCGAGCCCTCCTGGCGGTGCTTGCCACCGCCTCGGTGCTGCTGGTCCATGGCCGCCTGGCCGAGGCCGGCGGCTCGGCCGAAGTCACGGCCACTGTTCGCCCAAATCCCGTCTCCGTCACGCTCTCACTGCAGTCGTCGCCCATCTACGTCGGATGGGAAACGTCCGCCGAGGCGCATATCAATAACGCAGGCCCGTCCGCGGTCACTGACGTCGGTGTGACGCTGCATGTTCAGCCGGACGGTGTCGCCGGAGCCGGTGGTTTCACCCGCCTCCTGGGCGTGATCGGAAGCACCGAAACCGCGTCCACCACCTGGGATCTCTGTGGCCTGCTGCCCGGGAACTACGTGTTGCTCGCACGCGCCACGGCCACGATGGCCGACGGGGCGGTCGTCGAGACCGATAGCAACGCCCGTCTGCTCGAAGTCACTGGCAGAGGACGCAAACCATGCGGGAAGGCATATCGCTGACCCCGGCCGCCTGGCACGATCCCCCGAACCGGTCCACCTCTCCGACCCCCGATCGCCACCGAACCTTGAACCAAAGACGAGGCGCCCGCATTGTAACCTCGAAGTCAGCCCCCCTCGCGAGGTTGCCGTGTCGGAATGGTTCGATTCACTTACGATTCGTCGAATTCCGCCCGCCGACCAGTGCCGGGTCCTCCTCAAGGACCAGTGGAGCCTGGCCGAGGGCAAGTGCCCCAACTCCGTCCAGGCGAGTGTCGAAGGAGACGGGATGACCCTCCTCCACTGCTGTCTCGCTCATGCTCCCGAGGTCGTGAGGATCGCGCTGGTCACTCCGAAGTCGCACTTCCCGGGCCACCAGCAGCGCACCTTCTGACCCGGACCGAGGTCAGCGCCCCCGCGCTCACTTGAAGTGCGGCAGCACCGTCTCCGCGAACAGCTTCGCCGGCTCGCGGGTGTCGCGCCCGAAGAACTCCATCACGAACATCGTGCAGCCCAGGTCGATGTGCTTCTGGATCTGCCGCCGCACCGTCTCGGGGCTGCCGGCGATGGCGAGCGGCCCGGTCGGGTCCCCCATGTGCCCGCCGAAGACCTTCTTCGCCGTCTCCACCATCGGACCGGCGCTGTCCTCGTCCGGCGCGATCGTCACAAGGCACTGCTGGCTGATGACGATGCTCCCCGGGTCGCGTCCCACGTCCGCGAGGTGCCCCTTGAGGGCGTCGATCTTCCGTTCTAGTGCGTGCTGGTGGACGGCCAGGTTGTTCCAGATGTCCGCGTGCTGCGCGGCGATCTTCAGCGTCACCTTCTCCCCGGCGCCGCCGATGAGGATGGGTGGCTTCCGCACCGGCTTCGGCTCGCAGACGACGTTCTCCGCCCGGACGTACTTCCCTTCGTAGGTCACCGGGCCCTCCTCCGGGTCCCACATCTTCTTCAGCAGTTCGGTCGTTTCGCGAAGCTGGCCGAGGCGCTGCCCGGTCGAAAGGAACGGCACGCCGAAGTCGGTGAATTCGCGCGCCATCCAGCCGCCGCCGAGGCCCGGGATGATCCGCCCCCCGGCGATGTTGTCGACCGTCGCGATGACCTTCCCGAGTTGGGCCGGGTTGCGCATCCCCGCCGGGGTGACCAGCGTGCCGATCTCTGCCCGCTCGGTGACCGCAGCCAGCGCCGACACGAGCGACCACGCCTCGAGGATGGGGATCGTCGGCGATTGCGGCCCGTAGAGGTGGTCGCAGACCCAGAGCGAGTCGTAGCCCATCGCCTCGAACTCGCGCGCCGCCGCCTTGCTCTCGTCCCAGGTGCGCTTGATCTGGGGCACCGTGACCCCGAAGTGGATGTTCGGCATGCTTCCTTGCTCCCGCAGGTTGTGGCGCCAAGCCTACAGGATCCGAGGGAGGCGGGCTTTCGTGCTAGCGCTGCCGGGTCGACTTCTTCGTTTGTACCGTTTTCGACTTCGAACCATCGCTCTCGTCCTTCTCTGAGACCTCGACCGATACCTCTTCTTCGACAACCTTCTGGAACTCTTCGTGGAGTTCGTCCAGCTCTCCCTCGGTCGACTCTTCGAGTCCGATGAGGCGGTCGCGCGCGCCCTCCATGGACTGGATGAGTTCGTCCAGCTTGAGGTGCATCGCCAGCGCGTCACGGTTCTGCGTGTTCTGAATCAGGAAGACCATCAGGAACGTCACGATGGTCGTACCCGTGTTGATGACCAGTTGCCACGTATCGGAAAAGCCGAAGATGGGGCCGGTCGCCGCCCAGAGGACCACGATGGCCACCGCCACCGCGAACGCTTTCGGTGTGCCGAGCATGCGCGAGGTAACGCGTGCGGCCGTGGCGAAGTGGTCTCGCATGCGTTCCATCGTGCCCGGCCAGCCGCGGGATTGCCCTTTCACGACCCAGTGAGCAGTTGCAATGGTGTTTCGGACCGGTCTTGCCCGGCGTTCTGGCCGCCCTGCCGGCGCCTTTATGGCGAACGTTCCGGCTCGACCCCTAATTCTGCCAGCAGCCCTTGCACACGCTCGCGGATGTCGTCCCGGATGCGTCTGACCGCCTGGAGGGGCTGGCCCGCGGGATCGTCCACCTCCCAGTCGAGGTAGCGTTTTCCGGGATAGAACGGACAGGAGTCCCCGCAACCCATCGTTATCACCACGTCGGCAGCCTGC
>DATBWD010000170.1:0-6032 GCA_036515015.1 Tepidiformaceae bacterium | reverse complement strand
CGGGTGTACGCGACGGTCATCGAACGGTGGCTCGGGGTGCCGCACGAGGCCCTCCTCGGCCGGCGGTGGGAACACTTGGGCTTCCTGGCCGCGTAGCCTCACCGCTGGCCGGGCTGTCGAACGCAGTTCTGCCGCCGCGGGGGTAGAGGTTTTTGCCGAGCAAGGCTTTGCGGGCCTACTCTACGCTTCTCCCGCGCAGCGGTAGAACACCTCCCACGGCTTCCCCGCCGCCGCCACGCCATCGAGCATGACCAGCAGCGGACTGCACCGGCCACTAACGGCGGCTACACTGGGTGGATGCGGATCCTCGCGATTGACATGGGGACCGGGACGCAGGACATCCTGCTGTTCGATTCGGATAAGCCGGTCGAGAACTGCGTCAAGATGGTGATGCCATCGGCGACAGAGATTGCGGCGCGGAGGATTCGTCGCGCTGCCAGGGAAGCGCGGCCGCTGGTGCTGACGGGGGTCGTCGCGGGTGGGGGACCGAGCAGCTGGGCGCTGGAGGAGTTCATCGCGGGGGGCGGCAGGGCCTACGCGACGACAGAAGCCGCACAGACTTTCAACGACGACCTCGAAGAGGTGCGCGCATCGGGCGTAGAAGTTATTTCGGACGACGAGGCGGCGGGGATCGATGGGGAGCGGGTCGTGCTCCAGGACCTCGACATGGAGGCGATTGCGGCGGCCCTGCGGGCGTTCGAGGAGCCGCTGGCGCTCGACGGGCTGGCCCTCGGGTGTCTCGATCACGGAGCAGCGCCTCCCGACGTTTCGGACAGGCTGTTCCGGTTCGAACACCTGCGACGGGTGGTCGAGGGGCGGAACGACCTGCTCGCGTTCGCGTTCGCGCCGGAGGCATTGCCGGACTACCTGACACGGGCGAGGGCGATGGTGCGGTCGGCGGGGGAAGTGGCGCCGGTGGTGTTCATGGACACAGGGCCGGCGGCGGCGCTGGGCGCTTTGCACGACGAGGCGGTGGGCAGGCACGAGGAACAGGTGGTGCTGAACCTCGGGAACATGCACCTGCTGGGGTTCCACCTGCGCGGGCGGAGAGTGGCGAGCCTGTACGAGCACCACACGGGAGAAGCCCGGGCCGACCAGATTGTGACCTTCACCGAGCGGATGGCCGAGGGCACGCTGGAGCACGGGGAGATCTTCCACAGCAAGGGGCACGGCGCGTACCACCACGACCGCGGGCTGGTGCATGACCGGCTGCCCGAGATGGTCGCCGTGACCGGGCCGCAGCGTCCGAAGATCGCCGGCAGCGCGCTGAACCCGTACTTCGCCGCGCCATTCGGGGACATGATGATCAGCGGCTGTTTCGGGCTCCTGCGAGGGTTCGGGGATGTGCACCCGCGGGCGGGCGAGGCAGTAGCGTCGCGGCTCGGACCACTGCCCTGACGATGATGCTGCCGGAGATACGGGTCCTCATCGAGCGGGCGGAGATGCGGAGGGCGGCGCTCGAAGGGCTGCTGGAGGCGGTGCCGGGGGACTACTGGGATCGCCGGGCGCCGGAGGACGAGTGGTCGGCGGTGGAGCACCTGCGGCACGTGGCGACGGTGGACGACCTGCTTGTCTCGCTACTTCGGGAGGTCGAGTCGGGGCTGGACGAGGTGTGGCTCGCCGGGGGAGCTCCGGGTGGGGACGATCGGATCGCAGCGATGCGTTCGGTCGAAGGGCTTTCCGTGGAAGATCTCGTGGGGAGGATGCGAGGCGCGCGGCAGCGGGCCTCCCAGCAGGTGCGCCGGCTGGGGCAGGGCGCACTGGAGACGGCCGTGATCATGCCCGGGGCCGTGGACGCATGGGGGATGCCGGTGCGGTGGCCGCTGCGCCGCTACCTGGTCGCATGGGTGGAGCACGACGACGTGCATGGGACGGCGATCAGGCGGGCCATCTCGACTCCCCCGGACCTCTCGACCATCATGGTCACGCAGCGGCGCCCCGGAGCGTAGCGGGAAGGCTCAGGCCGAACGAGGCAGGGTCCTGCTCTCCGTGCGATTCTTGCCCTCGCGCTTGGCCGCCAGCAGGAGTGCGTCGGCGCGGTTAAGGACACGATCGACGTCCTCGCGATTGACACGGGCGGCGCACCCAATGGAGACGGTCGCGCGACTTTCCTGCTCAATTACTGTGCGGAGGCGTTCGGCGATGGCTTCCGCGTCCTCGCAACTGGCCCCGGGCATGGACACGACGAATTCGTCACCGCCGTAACGGGCGATGGTATCCACTTCCCTGAGATTCGCGGAGATGATGCTGGCCACGTGTTCGAGAACGTCGTCGCCAAGCACGTGACCGTAGCGGTCGTTCAACTGTTTGAGGTTGTCGATGTCCAGCATGAGGATTGCGAAGGGGCCGTCGGGGTCCATGTCGTAGGCTTCAAGCCGCCTGCGGAAGGCGCGGCGGTTGGCGACGCCAGTGAGGGGGTCGGTTTCGGCGAGTTCCCGGGCGCGGGCTTCCGCCTCCTGCCACCCCCGACTCACGGCGCCGGCGATGAGCGCCATAATGCCGGAGAGAGCAGCGATGGTAACTATGTCGGCATCCAGGATGGGCAGGCCGTCCGTGGCGGCGATTGCCGAGCGCGTTACCACGAGGTTCGCGATAACGAACAGGGAAATGAGCCCAAAGTAGCCACCGCCCCTCCTCCGGGCGTAGCCCACAAGGGCAATGAGGTAGACCGCCCAGATAGGCGAGCCCGCCTGGTGAAGGACGAGCCACCCGGCGGAGATGCTGAAGATGTCGAGGAACGGAGTCGCCGCCTCAACCGCCTGTTTGACCGGGAAGCGGAGGACGTAGATCACCCGGAAGAGGTGGTAGGCAACTATCCAGGTGAGGGCGGGGCCGACATAGTGGGGGCTCGCGTGCAGGACCCCGGTGAGGACGCCGAGCGTGTACAGCAGCGCGATGGCGCACTGGATGGCGAGAAGTTCGAGCTCGACCCGCGAGCGGGAAACCTTAACGGCGTGGGGAGGCGATAGTCCCAGGGGCGCGGGTGTCATTCAGCGGCCTAATGTCCGTAGTAATTGCTACTTTAAGAGTCGGCAGTTTGATGGCTATACGTAACGTGGCGCGCCGGTGAATAGGTGGTGGAACGGGCCCTGATCGGGCGTGAACAGAGCGTCGCGAGGGGAGGCTTATCCGGAGCGGCGGGCGCGGGAGCGGCGGCGCTCCTGCTGGGCCTCCGGCAGCACGTCGGCGAAGTGATCCTTCCACTCGGCTTCGGGAGTTTCGCACTCAGCCTTGGGGACGAACCGGGAGCGTTCGACGAGTTTCATTTTGTGGATGTAGCGCGGGCAGTTCACGAAGATCAGCCGGGGAGTGACGCGGACAATAAACTGCGCCTCCGGATAGTGGGCAAGCAGGGGATCTTCGAAGTCGATGCTGGCGGCGCCGTTCACGCGCATGCGCCACTGGTTTTCGAAGTCGATGAAAAGCATGCCCACGGCGGGGTGCTGAGTGAGGTTGCCGGCGCTCATGAACATGCCGTTGCCGTCGTACATGGGGAAGGCGAGCGTCTGTTCATCGACAATGCGGACGAAGCCGGGATCGCCACCCTTGTAGGAGCAATCGAGGTTGCCCTGTGCATCGGACGTGGCGAGGAAGAACATATCCATCCGCTGGATGAAGTCGGCATCGCGGCTGGTGAACGTTGAGTGGACGGTGGCCTCGGCGATTTTATCGGCCAGGCGGGTGGAATCGAAGCGTTCCTGGAGTGCGCGTTCGCCGGGGTGAAAGACCTGGTCGGGCATGGTGTGGGGCTCCTGGATCACGGTAGGTTGCGGGATGTGTAAGCTGCAGGCATGTTACCGCGCAACGGAGGATTTCGTGCCAAGTCGCCGAGCTGATATCGCTTTCACACAAGAAGAACAGGACCGATTTCTGAAGGACGGCTGGACGTTGCAGGTCGCATCGATCGGGCCGAAGGGATACCCGCACCTCGTGGCCATGTGGTACGTGGTGATCGACGGGGTGGTTCACTTCACGACGTTTGCGAAGAGTCAGAAGATCCTGAACCTGCGCCGGGACCCGAAGATCACGGTGATGCTGGAAAGCGGCAAGGCCTACACGGAACTCAAGGGACTCGTCTTCGAAGGAAGGGCCGAACTGGTCGAGGACCCCGCCTACACCGCGAAGGTGATGGGCCTCGTGGGCGAGAAGTACAACGGCATCCCTGTGCGCACGGATACGCCGGAGGCCGCGCTCAAAGTGGCATCGAAGCGGGTGACGGTAAAAGTTCGCCCGGACGACATCTACAGTTGGGACCACAGCAAATTGGGCGGGCGCTACTAGGGACTGGACGTGCCCGGCTCAGGTGCGGGCTTCGAGGCGGGAGTGGGCCCAGTGGGTGATGGCGACGGCGAGCGCGTCGGCCGCGTCCGCGGGGCCGGGGAGTTCCTGGAGTGAAAGCTGGAGGCGGACCATCTGGGCGATCTGCGACTTTTCGCCGCGTCCGTAGCCGGCGACGGTCTGTTTGACGAGGGCCGGCGTGTATTCGTGGACCGGGAGGCCGGCGGCCGCGAGGCCAAGGATGGCGGCGCCGCGAGCCTGGCCAAGCGCGAGGGCGCTGCGCGCGTTCTCACCGACGAACGAGGCTTCGATCGCGGACTGGACGGCCAGCCACTGGCGGGCGGCCTCTTCGACGCCATCGCGGATGGCGACAAGGCGGGCAGCGACGCCGTCGGCCACCCGCGTGCGGATGACGCCGTGAGCGATGTGGACGCAGCGCGAGGCTTCGACGTCGATGACGCCGTAGCCGGTGACGTTGAGGCCGGGGTCGATCCCGATGATCCGCATGGGCGGATGCTACGCTGCGGCGGCCCCAGGGCATACGCCCGGGGGGCAATGCGACCGCTGTTGGCGCGAAATCAGCCCTGGTAGGACTCGACGGCGCTGTCGCTGAAATCGGCGTTGGAGTAGACGCGCTGGACGTCTTCCAGGTCTTCGAGCGCTTCGAGGAGGCGGAGGGCCTGGTGGGCGGTCTTCTCGTCGAGTTCGATGGTCACTTTCGGGACCATGGTGAAGTCGGCGTTTTCGATTTCGATGCCACCGGCTTCGAGTGCCTTGCGGACCGGCTCGAGGCCGGCCGGCTCGGTTTGGACTTCGATGACATCCTCTTCGACGAGAACGTCCTCGGCGCCGGCATCGATGGCCTGGAGGGCGATCTCGTCGGGGTCGCTGCTGTTAAGCGAGATGGTGATGAGGCCCCGTGGGTCGAACTGCCAGGCGACGGAGCCAGCCTCGCCGAGGTTGCCGCCGGCGCGGCTGAACTGGTGGCGGACTTCGGCGACGGTGCGGTTGCGGTTATCGGTGAGGGCGGCGACGAGGATGGCGGTGCCGCCGGGCCCATAGCCTTCGTAGGTGATCTCTTCGAGTTGCACTTCGGCGCCGGCGCCGGTGGCCTTCGCGATCGCGCGTTCGATGTTGTCGTTGGGCATGTTGGCGGCCTTGGCGCGCTGGACGGCGAGGCGAAGCTTGAAGTTCGCGGCGGGGTCACCGCCGCCCTGCCTGGCGGCGAGGATGATTTCCCTGGTGAGCTTGGTGAAGAGCGCGCCGCGTTTGACGTCGTTGGCGCCCTTCTGGCGCTTAATCTGCGCCCACTTGGAATGTCCGGACATGCCCTCTCCTGGTCAGAGTCGCTGGATCGTCGTCGATTCAGTGTAGGATGGCGGGCACAAACCCGGTAGAGCAGAGCGCAGCAGTGAGGGGCCAACACGTGGATGCGTATGAAGCGATCGTGAGCAAGCGTGACACGCGCCGTTATGCGACGCGGCCAATCCCGGACGAGGTGCTCCAGCGGATTCTCCAGGCGGGCCGGATGGCGGGAAGCGCGAAGAACGCTCAGCCCGTGCGGTTCGTGGTGCTGCAGAGCAGGGAGGCGAAGGAATCCCTCGCGGAGCACGGGCAGTGGGCGACGCATGTCGTCGAAGCGCCGGTGGCCATCGCCGTGGTGCTGACACCAGAGGGCGACGAGCCAGGCGCTCCGTTCACGCTGTTCCGCGGCCCGTTCGACGCTGGACGGGCGGCACAGAACATGATGGTGG
>DATBWD010000169.1:0-2107 GCA_036515015.1 Tepidiformaceae bacterium | reverse complement strand
CTCGCGCGGCGCGGTCGAGATTGGCGAGCAGCTCGTCCTTCGTCGCTCCCGGTGAGGTCATGGGCCGCTCCTTGTACGCCGGGCTAAACCGGCGAGGTGTTGCGAATGAAAGAGTCGTACGGTGAAGGGCCAGCGACCCGCACCGGCCCCGAGTCATGCGCGGACGCTCGCAAGGGTGGACGTGAAGTGTTGACAGGGGGACGTGCAGGCCGGGTATACAGCCGCGAAAGACCCTTGCTTCGGAGCGCCGACGCTGTAAGGAGAAGCGGAAGGCCACATCCGGCGCGTCGATATCGCCAGACGCGACGGAGCTCCGCGCGGTCAGAGACCCCGAGCATGCCCGGACACACCTCGCGCGAGAACCGGGAGAGTCCTTGGTCGCCCTCGGTGGATGGCACCGGGGGCCGCGTCGGGAAGTCTACGGACGCACGCCGATGATGGACGGCCAGGGGCAGTCGGACAGGCCCGTAGTACCGACGAAGTCTCCGAACAACGCCGGGCGACCGGTCGCGGAGGGGATGGAGGGAAGGGGTCTGGCCAAAGGGAACCCGAGCCAGCAAAACGTGCCCCGGGCGCAGCACCGGGACGGCGCGCGCAGTGCGCTGGAGCGGGTACGTGAGGTTGCAGAACGGGACAAGCAGGTGCAGTTCACGACGCTCCTGCACCACGTCTACAACATCGACCACCTGCGGCCCGCGTACTTCGCGCTGAAGCGAGACGCCGCCGCCGGGGTTGACGGCGAGACGTGGGGGCACTACGGGGAGGCCCTCGAGACGCACCTCGCGGACCTGTCCGGACGGCTGAAGCGCGGAGCGTATCGAGCGAAGCCGGTCAAGCGGGCGTACATCCCCAAAGCCGACGGGCGGCTGCGGCCGCTGGGCATCCCCACGCTGGAAGACAAGATCGTCCAGCGCGCGACGGTGGAGGTGCTGCACGCGATCTACGAGACCGACTTCCTCGGCTTCTCCTACGGGTTTCGGCCGGGGCGCAGCCCGCACCGTGCGCTGGATGCGCTCTACGCCGGGCTCCTGACGCGGAAGGTGAACTGGGTGCTCGATGCCGACATCCGTGGGTGTTTCGATGCCATCGACCACGGGTGGCTGGTGCAGTTCATCGAGCATCGGATTGCGGACCGGCGCGTCGTGCGGCTGATCCAGAAATGGCTCAACGCCGGCGTGCTGGAGGACGGGACGCGGACGCAGAGTGACGAAGGCACGCCCCAGGGGGGCAGTATCTCGCCGCTCCTGGCCAACGTGTACTTGCACTACGTGTTCGACCTCTGGGCTCAGCGGTGGCGGAAGACGCAGGCCCACGGCGACGTGATCGTCGTGCGGTACGCGGACGACTTCATCGTGGGGTTCCAGCACCGGGTAGACGCTGAGCGGTTCCTGGCCGAGCTGCGCGAGCGCTTCGCGAAGTTTCGCTTGGAGCTGCACTCCGAGAAGACGCGCCTGCTGGCATTTGGCCCGTATGCGGCCGAGCACCGGCGGCGCGCCGGGCAGGGGAAGCCGGAGACGTTCAACTTCCTCGGCTTCACGCACATTTGCGGGAAGAAGCGGAATGGACGGTTCACGGTGGTGAGGCAGACGATCCGGAAGAGGCTGCAGGCCAAGCTGGGCGAGGTGAAAGCCGAGCTTCGGCGGCGCCTGCACGCACCGATCCCGGCAGTGGGTAGGTGGCTGCGCTCGGTCGTGGAGGGGCATCTGCGGTACTACGGGGTGCCCATGAACGGCCCGGCGTTGTGCACGTTCTGTTTCCAGGTTGGGCGCCTCTGGTGTCGCACGCTGCGGCGGCGGAGCCAGACCGCCCGTCTCACCTGGGACCGGATGCGGCGGCTCATTCGGCGCTGGCTGCCCCCTCCACGCATTTGCCATCCCTATCCCCTGAGGCGACTTGGCGTTGTCACCTAAGGCAAGAGCCCAGTGCGGCAATCCCGCTCGCTGGGATCTGTGGAGGGGGTTATGAGTAATCATCAATCCCTACTCCGACTAACAGCAGGCGGTCAGCAGACGCGCCAGCGTCGTCGCCGTCTCCCGCTGCACGGAATAGTAGATGTACCGCTCTTCCTTCCGGCTCTCGACGAGCCCGGCCCGCCGGAGCAGGTCCA
>DATBWD010000168.1:0-3678 GCA_036515015.1 Tepidiformaceae bacterium | reverse complement strand
AGCTTGAGCGCCGCCTGGAGGCCACTGCGGAAGTGACAGGCGTTGAATTCGGCGCCGACAGCATCGAATGCCTGGCGCGTTTCCTCGAGCAGGGCGAGAGACTCAGGCGAACGGCCGGCAACTTCCGGGACCCTGCCATCGAAGTTCCGGTGAATCATCGAAATTACGCGGTTGGCGAGGTTTCCCCAGGTGGCGATCAGTACGTCGTTGTTCGTCCGAATAAGGTCATCCTCGCGAAACTCCGAGTCGCTCGTCTCGGGCATGATCCAGGTGAGGTAGAAGCGGATGACGTCGGCGTCGTACACATCGAGCAGGTCGAGCATCCAGGTGCCGGTTCCTTTTGACTTGCTCTGCTTCTGCCCGGCCGAGTAGTTGACGTACTGGTTCGCCGGCACATCGTACGGGAGGTTGAGGCCGCCATATCCCATGAGTTGCGCGGGCCAGATCACCGTATGGAAGGGGATGTTGTCCTTGCCGATGAAGTAGTACGACCGCGCATCGGGATCCTGCCAGAACGGCTTCCATGCCTCGGGGTCACCTGACCGCTGGGCCCACTCTTTCGTCGCTGAGAGGTAGCCGATCACCGCGTCGAACCAGACATAAATGCGCTTATCGTCATACCCCTCCACGGGGACCGGGACGCCCCAACTAATGTCGCGTGTGATCGCCCGATCCTTGAGCCCTTCATCCAGCATTCCAAGCGTAAAATTCAGGACGTTTCGTCTCCAGTGCGCCTGCTTACCGACCCACTCTTTCAGGTCGTTTTCGAGCGCCGTGAGCTTCAGGAAGAAGTGCTCCGACTGCCGCAGTTCCGGTGTGGCGCCGCTCATGCGGCTGCGGGGGTTGATGAGGTCCACGGCGTCGAGTTGCGACCCGCAGTTGTCGCACTGGTCGCCGCGAGCATCCGCGTAACCGCAGATGGGGCAAGTGCCCTCCACGTATCGATCGGGAAGGAATCGCCCCGCCTGTGGGTCGAAAAGCTGGTCCTGGGTGCTGGTGTAGAGGAGGCCGCGTTCGAGGAGCCGTAGGAAGATGTCCTGGACCGTCTGGTAGTGGTTCTCTGTGAGCGTCGTCGTGTAGAGATCGAAGCTGATTCCGAAGCGGTCCCAGACTTCGAGGATCTTGGGGTGGTAGCGGTCGACGATGTCGCGGGGGCTAACGCCTTCCTTGTCCGCCGTCACGGTGATGGGCGTCCCGTGACAGTCAGACCCGGACACCATCACCACTTCGTTGCCCGCCAGCCGCTGGTACCTGGCGAAAATATCGGCCGGCAAGTAGGCGCCCGCCGCCTGCCCGACATGCAGGAGGTAGTTCGCGTAAGGCCACGCGACGCACACAAGTATCCGGTTGGCCACGGAGGACTACCTCAAGTCGGGGGCTTTCCCAAATTTTACCACAGGGACGCTTCTCGACCCCTCACAACCTCGACCACAGTTCGTAGGCCTCGCTGCGGTTGGTGCCGAACGCCCGGGCGGCCTCGGCGGCGGCGGTCGAGCGCTGGGCTCCCGCCCGTTTCATTGCCGCGAGGAACGCTTCGACGGTCAGTTCGGTCGCTGCCGCGGCGCGCTGTTCGGGGGCCCTCACGACCACGGTGCACTCTCCTCGCGCGTCTCGGAAGCGCTGCGCCAGCGAGGAGGCCCGGCCACGCACGACCTCTTCGTGAAGCTTGGTGAGTTCGCGGCAGACCACGACCTCGGGATCGTTTAGCGCTTCGGCAAGGTCCGTGAGCGACCCACTCAGCCTGTTCGGGCTTTCAAAGTACACGAGGACCGAGGCGGTCGAGGCTGCCGCCTGAAGTCTCGCTATCCGATCCCCGTGCTTCTTTGGCAGGAAGCCGAGAAAGTGGACGTCGCTCCCTTCGAACCCCGCGACCGAAAGTGCGGCCGCGAGCGCCGACGGCCCCGCTATCGCAAAGACCGGCACGCCGTGGGCATGCGCCGCCTCCACAAGCCGCGCGCCGGGGTCGGCGATGACAGGGGTACCGGCGTCGCTGAGGAGTGCCACAACGCCCTCCCGGGCAGCCTCCAGGAGGTGGGGGATGCGCTCGGCGGTATTGTGCTCAGTAAGGCTGACCATCCGCCCCTCGCCGCCGGCCAGCTTGAGGAGTTTGCCGCTGGTGCGCGTGTCTTCGGCCGCCACAACCGACGCCTCCGCAAGGACCGAACGAGCCCGGGGCGAGAGGTCCTGGAGGTTGCCGATGGGCGTCGCGATGACGTACAGCCCGGCCACAAATGCCGTCATCGAATGGGCTGCCCGGTATTGCACATAACTGAACCCACAACTCGATTCTGTGTTGACCCTGTTCTAAGCGTCTGCCTAAACTCTGATGATACCGGCCGCTGATCCAGTGGTCGTATCACTTGGCAGGTATCCCCCACTTGAGTGCTGTTGCCCACCCTTCATCCGCCGCCCCCGAATACTCGGAGCGCGGCCATGCGCCGTTGAGTTCCGAGGAGGAGTCCGTGACCGCACCGCAGTTCAAGCAGCTTCGCCGGGCGTACGGCTTCGATGAGGTCGCTATCGTCCCGGGCGACGTAACCATCAACCCGGAACTGGTCGAACTGGGGCTCGAGATTGGGCCCCATCATTTCGCCATCCCGTTCCTCGCCTCCGCGATGGATGCCGTTGTCGACCCCAACTTTGCCATCGAAATGCACCGCGCCGGCGGCCTCGCCGTCCTGAACCTCGAAGGTGTCTGGACGCGCTACGACGACCCCAGCTCGATTCTGCAGGAAGTTGCCTCTGCCAGCCGCGATGAGGCGACGGCAATCCTTCAGCACGCCTACCAGCAGCCCATCCGCGATGACCTCGTGAGCCGTCGCATCCGGGAGATCAAGGCCGGCGGCGCCATTGCTGCCGTTTCGGTCACGCCGATGTACACCAAGCGGACGGCCCCACTCGTCCAGGAGGCGGGAGCCGACCTTATCGTGGTCCAGAGCACTGTGACGACGGCGCGGCACGAGTCGAACAGCATCGAAGGACTTCGCTTCGACAAGCTTTTCAAGAACATTCATATCCCGGTGGTGGTCGGCAACACTGTCGGCTTCAACGCAACGCTGGAGATCATGCGCACCGGCGTCGCCGCTGTGCTGGTAGGCGTCGGTCCGGGCGCAGCCTGCACCAGCCGCGAGGTCCTTGGCATCGGCGTTCCACAGGTCACGGCGACCATCGACTGCGCGGCCGCTCGCGACCACTACTATCGGGAGTCCGGCCGCTACGTCCCGATCATCACCGATGGTGGCATTCGCACAGGCGGCGACGTCTGCAAGTGCATTGCGGCCGGTGCCGACGCTGTGATGATGGGCTCGCCCTTTGCCGCCACAACGGAGGCTCCCGGACGCGGCTATCACTGGGGCATGGCCACCCCGCACGCGAACCTGCCGCGCGGTACCCGCGTGACCGTCGGCGTCAACACAACCCTCCAGAAGTTGCTCTACGGCCCGACGAGCCGCACCGACGGCACGGAGAACCTCGTGGGCGCCCTGCGCACAGCGATGGGAATGTGCGGCGCGCACACCGTCCGTGAATTCCAGCAGGCGGAGATGGTCATCGCGCCCGCCATCAAGACCGAAGGGAAGATTTACCAGTTTGCGCAGGCTCAAACCTAGCTTCCTGGCACTCGCCCTGGTTATTGCAGCGGCCCTCATTCCGGGGGCCGCTGTTTTGTCGGCCCAACCC
>DATBWD010000167.1:0-3766 GCA_036515015.1 Tepidiformaceae bacterium | reverse complement strand
TCTTTCGCCAGCGTTACCCGTGCGGTTTCCGCCGCGAAGTTCACGCTCGCGGTTTCGACCCCTTCGACCTTGCTGAGGGCCCGCTCCACACGGCGCACGCAGGAAGCACAGGTCATCCCCGTGATGTCGAGCGTTACCGAGGTATCCTTCGTCGCCATTGTCTCGTTCCTTTTAGTCTCGTGGTTCCCCCAGCGCGCCCTATTTGAGCGACGCTTCGTAGCCCTCTTCCTCGATCGCCTCGATGAGCTTCTGCACATCGATCCCGTCGCCTTTCACGACCGCGGAGTTTTCGGCGAGGCTCACCTGCGCGTCATCGACGCCGGCCACCTCTTTGAGAGCGCCTGTGACGGCGTTGACGCAGTGGTCGCAGGTCATCCCTGTCACCTGGAGTTCGATTGTGTGTGCCATGGTTGCTTACCACCTTTCGTGGAGAAGTTCCGAAATTTTGTTTTTCGTTATGTCCCGGCCGGGCCCTGGACCTTGTAGAGCCGGAGTAGCTCGCTGACAGCGCGCTCGGTTTCGCCCCCGGTCAGCTGCTCGATGACGTGGGTGCGCAGGTGGCCCTCGATTACCAGTCCATCAAGGCTGCGAAGCGCTTTCTGGATAGACATGGAGAGGTCGAGGACGTCCATGCAATAGCGGTCCTCGGCGATGTGCTTTTCGAGCGCCTGCACCTGTCCGGCGATGATCTTGAGCCGGTGCATCGCCTGTCGCTGTGTCTCAGGTGTCACGTGGGACCTCTCGTTAGGTAGGGTACCCCCCTACTCTAACCATTCCAAGGCCCACCTGCAAGTGTTTAGCCCGGGCGTTGGCCCACTGCCCCCGAAATCTTCAACTTCTCTATCTCGTCCCAAGTGAAGCCGTGCTCGAGGAGCACTTCCTCCGTGTGCTGCCCGAACTGGGGGGCGCCGTGGCGGATCGACCCCGGTGTCTTCTCCAGTTGGACGGCCGGCCCCACGATCCGCCGTCGCTCACCCGAGGGGTGGTCGTACTCGACGATGTAATCGTTCGCCTTCACCTGTGGGTCCTCGATGATCTGACCATAGTCCTGGACCGGCGCGACCGGCAGGCCGGCCTCGCACAGGTATTCGACCCATTCCCACTGGTCCTTCTGCACGAACAACTCATCGAGTTCGGCGATGAGCGCACCGCGATGCTCGTAGTGATCCGGCAGCTGGCAGAAGCGAGGGTCGTCGCGAAGATCGAGCCGCTCGACTGCTTCGCAGAAGGGGCGCCACCAGCGGCCCAGTTGGGACATGCTCAATGCGATGTAGCGGTCGTCTTTGCAGCGGTAGACATTCCACAGGGGCGCAGACTCTTCCCGTGAGCGCCGGGGCGGCACCTGGCCGGTGAAGAGCGTGCCCGTGATGTTGAACGACTGCAGCATCACCTGGCCGCCCAGCAGCGAGGCGTCGAGTTGCTGACCCTCGCCGGTCCGTGCCCGGTGCCAGAGCGCGACCAGGATGCCATAGGAGAGAGAAACCGCCCCCACCTGGTCGGCCATCCCGCCGAACGAAAAGATCGGCGGCAGATCCGGGGGGCCCTGCGTCATCATCGTGCCGCCCCGCGCCTGCCCAAGGATGTCCATGGCCGGCCACTTCCGGTGCGGTCCTTTGGAGCCGTAGCCGCTCGCCGAGCCGTAGATGATCGCCGGGTTCCGCTCCTTCACATCCTCGTAGGTGAGGCACAACTTCTCCATGACCCCCTGGCGCATGTTCTGCACGAACACATCCGCGGACTCACAGAGGCGCAGAACGGTCTCCCGTCCTTCAGGGTGCTTCAGGTCTACGACCATGCCCCGTTTGTTGCGGTTGTGGCTTTCGAAGTACGCATCGCCCACGCCCCGTCCAGGGTCCGGCGAGTCGGGACCTTCGATGTGCACAACATCGGCGCCGAAGTCCGCCAGCATGGCTGTGGCGTACGTCCCCTGTTGCCACATCGTGCATTCGATGACCTTCAGGCCCGAAAGCGGAAGGCCGGTGTGCGGGACCTCTGGAAACATCTCTATCCCCCCAACGGATTGCCGCGCGGGCTATCCTGCGCGCATCATCCGAACGCAGATTCGGCATGTCAACGGACTGGAAAAGTCCGGCAGGAAGCAGGTAGGCTCGACGCATGGCAAGGCCGGCAGGGCACAGGACGTTCGCGGCAGTCTGGGACTGGGCATCGAAACACGAGCCCGCGCGTGAGAAGAAAGCGCGCCGGCGGACGCTCTCGGGTGTGCACGGCGATGTGCTCGAACTCGGGGTGGGCGTGGGGACGAACTGGGAGTACCTGCCAGAAGGGGTCAACTACGTCGCCATCGAGCCGGACCCCTACATGATCGAGCGAGCGCGAAGGCACGCTGCGGAGCAGGGCCGCGAGGTCGACATCCGCCAGGCCCCGGCCGAAGAACTGCCATTCGCCGACGATTCGTTCGACACCGTGGTCACGACGCTGACGCTCTGCTCTGTGCAGGATCTCCAGCGCTCGTTCGCCGAAGTGCGGCGCGTACTGCGCCCCGGGGGCGAGTTCCGCTTCTGGGAGCACGTGCGACCGGAGGGGCGGGTCAGCGGAAAGCTGGCCGACCTCATAACCCCGGCGTGGCGGCGAATCGGAGCCGGGTGTCATCCCAACCGCCGCACAGTCGAAGAACTCCGGTCGGCGGGGTTTGAGGTGACCGAACTCCGAAGCTTTAGAAGCGGCCTGGTGCCGATGGTCATGGGTTTTGCACGCGTCATCGACGACGTCCCGGCGCAGGGCGTTGCCCCGTGAGGATCGGCGCCCACATCAAGAGTGCCGGTGGCATCCAGAACGTCTTCGAACGCGCGTCGGCAATCGGCGCCGAAGCTATCCAGCTGTTCATCACTGCGCCCCAGCAGTGGCGCTCGCCGGCGCTAACGGATGAACAGGCCGGCGCTTTTCGGAAGGAACTGGAAGCGCGCGACCTGCCGGCTTTTCTTCACGGCGTCTACCTGATAAACCTCGCAAGTGAAGACTCCGCGCTCCGGTCTCGTTCCGTGGGGTCGCTCAAGAGCTACCTCAACTGGGGCGCGAAGCTGGGAGCCGCAGGGACCATCTTCCACGTCGGCAGCCACAAAGGAACTGGCTTCGACAAGAGCCTTGAGCAGGTCTGCCACCTCCTCCGGGAGGTGCTCGACGATTCGAACGATGAGTCTCTCCTGATCATCGAGAACAACGCCGGCCAGGGAGGCGGCATCGGCTGCAGCTTCCGAGAGATTGGCGCGCTTATCCGCGGTCTCGACAACGATCGCCGGATGCGTGCCTGCATCGACACCTGCCACGCCTTCGCCATGGGCTACGACATCGCGACCCCCGACGGCTGTGAGGCGGCAATGGAGGAGTTCGACCGCGAGGTCGGACTCGATCGCCTGGTTGCCGTACACGCGAACGACAGCAAGATGCCGCTCGGCGGATTCCGCGACCGGCACGAAAACATCGGCGACGGCCAGATCGGCTACGACGGGTTCCGGACGATTATGGCCCACCGGGCGTTCCGCGATGTCCCGTTCCTGCTGGAAGTGCCGGGCATGGCCGGCTCCGGCCCGGATGCGGAAAACATTGAGCGGCTGAAGAAGATTCGCGCGGACGTTGGAGCGCCGGCGGCGCGCTAAGATTGGCCGCAGCCGGCGCACGGCGGTAGTCTGCATCGAATGACATCGGATGAGCAGCAGGCCGCCCTCGAACATGTCGGCAAGGCATGGGACTGGTTTTCGGGGATGGTGGGGATTTCGGCCACGAACCTCGGTATCGAACTCGGTCTGTT
>DATBWD010000166.1:0-9977 GCA_036515015.1 Tepidiformaceae bacterium | reverse complement strand
CGGCGGGAGTCGAAGGCACGGCGCAGAGCAGGCCGGGCGAATGCATGATGTAGGCCTCTGGACAGGCCGAGTGTTCGGGACCGAAACCGGCGCCCCCCGACGGTGCCCGCACCACCAGCGGGAGCGTGTAGGCCCCGCCGTGCATGAACCGCCACATGCCGGCCTTGAGAAAGACCTCGTCGCCGGCGGTGAAGATGAAGTCGGCGAACTGCAATTCGGCGACCGGGCGCATGCCCATCATCGCCGCACCCACTGCCGAGCCGACGATCAGCGGCTCGCTGATGGGCGTGTTGAACACGCGGTCGGGTCCGAATCGTTCGTGCAGGCCGCCTGTTACCCCGAAGATGCCGACCTCCACGTCTTCACCGTAGAGGATTACATCGGGGTCTCGTTCCATCTCTTCGACGAGCGCCTCGTTGATTGCCGCGGCATAGGTCATGACTGCCATCGTTGTTCTCCTTACCTGGCGCTCAGGCGTACGCGTCTTGCAGTGCGAGGGCGGGCGAGAGGAGAGGCGCTGCCTTCACCGTCTCGACCGCGCGGTCGATTTCGGCCCGACAATCCGCCTCGATGCGGTCGACCTCGGCTTGATCGATGATGCCCGCCGCGAGCATCGTGGACGTGAACTTCGGCAGCGGGTCGCGCTCCGAGGCCTGGTCGCGGTCGGGCCGGTAGGGCTGCTGGTCGCCAATGTAGTGACCCGCCATCCTCACGACTTTCGCCTCGATGAGCGTGGGGCCTTCGCCGTTGCGGGCCCGCTGGACCGCCTGTTCCATCACTTCGTAGACGGCGAATGCGTCAGTACCGTCGACTACGACGCCGGGAATCCCATAACCGTGGGCACGGGCGGCGATGTCCTGGACCGCGATCGTCTCCGTGGCGGGCGCGGAGACGGCCCACCCGTTGTTCTCGCAGAAGAAGATGGCCGGGAGCTTTTTCACCGCGCACCAGTTCAGCGACTCGTGGAAGGTGCCCCGGCTGGAGGTGCCATCTCCGAAGAAGTGCACGACCACTTCGCCCCGGCCGAAGTGCTTCAGCGCCATCGCGACGCCCGCGCAGATGACGAAACCGCCGCCGAGCGTGCCGCTCTCTCCAAGGACGCCGTGCGGCACATCGACGATGTGCATGACGCCGCCTTTCCCACGGTTCGTCCCGCCTTCCTTGGCAGCGATGTCGGCGAGAATTGCGGCGATTGGTGTCCCACGGGCGATCATGTAGGTCACGCCGCGGTGGCCATAGAGCACCTTGTCCTGCGGTCCGAGCGCGGCGATCGCTGCCGCCTGGCAAACCTCCTGTCCCGCGCCGGGGTGGAGGGTGGCCGGGATCTCCCCGGTCATCGACATCTGCGTTACGCGCTCTTCGAAGCGCCGGGACAGGACCGCATCGCGGTAGGCCTTCCTCAGGGCGTCCTTCATTTCTCCATCCTTCTGGCGGAATCCGACGGTTCTACCCCGCTAAGAATGAGGGCGCGCGGGGGAGGGAACAAGCGTACGGTTTGCAGGTTCACGCCCGGCGCGCGATGCTCCCCGGGTGGCCGGCGCTGTAGCGGCCCCTGGAGGAGATATGCGAGTACTGGTTACCGGCGGCAACCGCTACATCGGGAGGCACCTGGTGGAGGAACTGGCGCGGCGGGACCACGAGGTCACCGTGTTTAACAGCCATCCTTCGCCGCTGCCCGAGGGCGTCCGGCGGCTGCACGGCGACCGGAAGGTACCCGGCGTCATCGCTGAGGTCCTGGGGCCGGTGCGCGACGAATTCGACGTGATCTTCGACAACACGTCCTATCAGACGAGCGATGTAGAGCCGCTGATCGAACTCTTTCGAGGAAGAGTGCAGCACTACGTCTTCACGAGTTCAACCGCGGTCTACCTCTGGTCCGATGTCCACCCGGTCGAGGAGCACTTCCCGGTTTCGGATGACGACGCGAGGAATCCATCTCGGGCCTACGGCGCCGGCAAGGTTCGTTGCGAGCGGCTGATGCAAAGGGAGTACGAGGAGAATGGCTTTCCCTTCACGAGCCTCCGCGTCGGTCACACCCTGGGGCCGCACAGCCCATTGCCAACGCGGGAACCGGGCTTCTTCGCCCGGCTGGAAGCCGGCCGGCCGATCCTCATCCCGGGTGATGGGCTCGCCTTCGTCCATCTCGTCCACGTCGACGATGTGGCGCGTGCGATGTGTGCGGTCATGTCGACGGATGCTTCGGCGGGGCAGATCTACAACGTCAATGGCCCGCAGTTCATCACCATGGCCGGGTACGCGCGTTTGATGGGTGACATTGCCGGGGTGGAACCGGA
Source organism: Tepidiformaceae bacterium (assembly GCA_036515015.1). GTDB lineage: Bacteria > Chloroflexota > Dehalococcoidia > Tepidiformales > Tepidiformaceae > DATBWD01. The sequence continues at coordinate 7,683 of DATBWD010000166.1, read as the reverse complement.
GATCGTTTACGTCCCTCGCGAGATCGCAAAGGGGATAAGGCCACCGATCATCCACTGGGCCGAGTGGTATCGCGGAGGGATGGTGTTTTCGCTCGCAAAGGCCCGGCGCGAACTCGGCTGGGAGCCGGGACTCGGCCTCCGCGAGGGACTCACGGAGTCGTACGAATGGTTCCGCGCCGAGGGCCGAGACTGGTATGAGTACGACTTCTCCCACGACGAGGCAGTGCTCAAGCAACTGCAGGGGACGAACGCCGCACCCTAAACCGCGAGAGCATCCAGAGCAAAAGCAGAGGTCGCAGCGAGGGGCTAGACTACGTTCGCGCCCACGAGCGATCTTTCACGGGGGTCCCGCCACATGCGCTTTCGATTCACCCCAGAACAGCAGGAGTTTCGGCAGGAACTGCGCGACTTCCTCAAGGCGGAACTGCCCGAGGAACGCGCCCTCGATGGCTTCGACCAGAACTTCAGCGAGAAGCTCTCGCAGCGCGGCTGGATAGGCCTGGCGTGGCCGAAAGAGTATGGCGGGCAGGGACTGGGCCCGGTCGAGCAGATGATCTACACCGAGGAGATGATCCTCGCGAGCGCTCCCCGGGGTTACCACTTCACGTCCGAGCGACAGGTCGGCCCATCAGTCATCCGTCATGGGACCGAAGAACAGAAGCGCTCCTGGCTTCCGCGCATCACGGGGGCGAAGGCCAGCTTCGCCCTGGGCCTGTCTGAGCCGGGGGCTGGCTCGGACCTCGCGGCTGTGACGACCCGGGCGGTGCGCGACGGTGACGATTATGTCGTGAATGGCCAGAAGATCTGGACCTCCGCAGCGCACCTCTGCGACTACATCTGGCTCGTCGTGCGGACTGATCCTCAGGCGCCGAAGCACCGGGGGATCAGTTGCCTGATGGCGGACCTGAAGGTCCCGGGCGTGACCATCCGCCCGCTCTACGACATGACCGGGGGCCACCACTTCAACGAAGTGTTCTTCGAGGATGTGCGAGTGCCGGTGGACCGCCGCGTCGGCGAAGAGAACGCGGGCTGGTATATCCTGGCCGAGCACCTCGACTTCGAACGGTCCGGGATTGAGAGGCTGGTCGACCTCGAAAAGCTGTACCGGCGCGTACTCGACGAGGCAAAGGCACGGGCGAAGACCGGCGGGCTCGAGCCCGCGACGCGCAACCGGCTCGCGGAGATTGCGCTCGAACTCGAGGTGGGCCGCCTCATGTGCTACCGGGTGGCCTGGCTTCAGAGTGTGGGCCGCGTGCCGAACTACGAGGCGTCCATGGCGAAGGTGTACGGCACCGAGTGGTCCCAGCGCATGATGTCGATGGCCATGGGCCTGCTGGGCATGGACGCCAGCGGGGCCCGCGAGGGGAGCCTCGCGGAGGCCGTGAGGCAGGGCTACCTGAACGCAGTGTCGCGCACGATCGCCGGCGGAACTTCCGAGATCCAGCGCAACATCATTGCCACCCGCGGGTTGGGGCTACCGCGATCCTGATGCCCGGCAGACTCCCTTAGACGCAAGACTCGGAGGCAGCCTTTTAGCCGCAAAGTTCTTCGCTGGCGCGGTGGACGTCGGTGGCTATTGGCCGGAGGGGGCCGCCTCCTCGGCGAGGGATGGGTTCGAGACGACCAGTTTGTCGAACGTCACTCGCCGCAGGTGCTCGATCAGGCGCTCACGGCCGTCGCCGGCGTCGTCGTAGTGGCCGTCCCGGATGCGCCCTGAGAGCTGGCGGTTTCGCTCCTCAATGGAGGCAGCGAGCCCGGAGATGGTGGCCGGCCGTTCCACCGGGCCCAGCAGGCCCGAAAGACCTTCCCATTCGGTCGCCAGGTGCGACTCCTGCTCGTTCAGTTCGCGGCGGATCATCTGGAGGACGTTCACGGAGACACGGGCGTGGAAGTTGATGCGCCCGGTCGTGTTCGCCATGACATCGTCTTCGAGGAAGCCGGCGACCGCGCCGAGTAGTTCGTCGATGGATGGCCGGTCCTGCATCAGGCACCCTTCCCTTCGATCAGGTTCAGCAACTCCCACTCCGTTTCAGCGGTCCGCCGGCCGATGCTGGCGAGTTCGACGCTCTTGCTCCGGCCGCTGAGATAGGTCACCGCCTGCGTGATGGTGATCACGCCCCAGCGCACGTTACCGAACAGTTCCCAGAAGCGGACCCGTTCGCGGTCGACCGGGAAGCCCCCGGCGGCTTCGTAGTGCGCGAAGAAGCTTTCGCGGTCGGCGATGCCGGCCATGGGTAGCGCGCCACCGAAGCGCCAGGATTTCACGGCCAACCAGCCCAGGTCCTCCATGGGGTCGCCCCAGTGCGCGAGTTCCCAGTCGATAACACCCCGCAGGCCGTCTTCTCCGAAGATGAAGTTCCCGAGGCGATAGTCGCCGTGGACAAGGACCTGTTCGTCGACCGCGGGGAGATGCTGGTGGAGCCAGCGGAACGCGAGTTCGAACACGGGGTGCGTGTTAGGGGCGGCGGTCCGGTAGGCGTTCTCGTATCGATCGAGTTCCGCTTCGGCGGGCGACCGTCCCGGCTCAGGTGCCGGGATCGCCTCGAGTTCAGGGTGGTCCGCCTTCCGGATGCTGTGAATCCGGGCCAGGCTCGTCGCCAGCTGGCCCGGCAACAGATCCCGGGCCCCCGCATACTGTTCCTGGCGGATCAGGCGGCCCCCAAGTGTTTCGCCCGGGACACGGCGCATGACGAAGAACTTCACTGGGAAAGTGTCGTCGCCATCCCAGAGAGGTTCGGGGACGACGACGCCCTGATTCCAGGCAGCCTTGATGAGGTGGAACTCGAGCGCGCGGCCCGGCACGGAGGGGGCGCCGGGGATCGGATCGCAGCGGAAAATGCCGGCGAGTTCCTCACTGCCGCTGGCCGTTTCAATGACGGCGTCGAACGACCACGTCTCCCTCGACGCACCGCCAGACAGGCGCGAGACGCCCGATAGGCTCACCGACCGTGCTCCGGCCTTCGCGGGGATGAAGCGCCTGAGCCCCTCCTCAACTTCCTCCGGCTTCACGGTTATTCAGCCTGGTCGAGGTACTCGCTCAGCCCGTATCCCTTGCGCTCGCCGTCGATGGTGTACTCCGTCATGCCTTCGCCGATGTGGGTGAACATGCCGGCGCGGCGATTCCGAAGGGGGATGAAGCCCTTGACCACGCCCTCGACGGTGTGCTCATCGCCATTGTCGAGTTTGACCAGCGCCTTCAGGCTCTTGTGGTAGTTCGTGTCCCCCTCGTATTCGGTCTCGAGTTTCACGTCGACGATCCGGTGGAGCTGGTCGCCCTTGTGAAAGACGCCTCCAACCCGTTCGCCAACCACTGAGATGACCATGCCGAGGTCGTCGCCGTAGTTGCCGGTTATCCAGCGGTACGATGGGGTGGACTGCCAGTAGCGAGGCCCCCAGGAGTGGTCGCGCAGACCATGGCCGGCAATTTCGAGCACCGGGCCGTCCTCGACCTGAAGCGTGCCGGTGACGCGCATGTGCTGCTCGTAGTGCGCGCGGGCGAACTCGTTCTCGGCGCCGGCGGTGCCCGGTTCGGCAACGTGCCCGTAGATCGGGCCGCAGCCTTCGTGGATGAGATCGAGCTTGACCTGCTTGTGTGGGTTTTCCTTGAACGCGACCGACGGCTCGCGCATCTCGATGGGGTCCTCGAGATACACGGCGGACCCTTCGTACACCGTCCGGATCTTCTCGCCGGGAACGAGCACTTCGACCTTGAGGCCGCCAGCGTCCCAGCCCTCATTACTGCTGATCTGCGGTCTCTTGTAGTTGAAGAGCGCGGAGCCATCGGGCTGGTAGACGATGACGGTCATTTCGGCGTGGCCTTCGTTGGCGCGGTTGCCGATACGCAGGAAACCGCCCATCTGCTTCTCCCGGTCGAAGAAGTTGAAGTAGACGGATTCGTTGAAATTCTCCTCGGGGCCGAGAGGGTGGGTGTAGTCGTCTTCGGGCTTGACGTTGCCAACGATCGTGACCATGGTCGCTTGTTCTCCAGTTCAGCAAGGGTTCGTGCCGTCATTCTACGTCCCGAATGGCTTCCGCACTGGAATCCGCGCCGAGGCTTGACCGCCAGGAATTGAACCACGCCTCTTGACTTGAGAATAGAGAATCTCTATTCTCAAGTCGATGATGAAACAGCGCGCACCCAAGCGGCCCGCGGACGAACGCAGGCGCATGATCCTCGAAGGCGCGCAGGCGGCATTCGCCACCCAGGGCTATGCCAACACGGGTACGGAAGACATCGCTCGCGCTGCGGGGGTCGCACCGTCGGCGATTTATCGGCACTTCGCCGGGAAGCGCGATCTCTACCTGGAAACGCTGCGGGCGGCGACCCAGAAGTTGCTGCGCCTCTGGAGCCAGGCCGCAGGCAGCGAGGAAAGCCCGCTCGAGGAAATCAGGGCGCTGGGCCTCGGCTACTATGACCACGTCGCAGGCCGCAGCCCCTACGCGCGGCTCTGGTTCCAGGCCCTGGCCGAGGCAGACGACGATGAGGTCCGCGAAGCGATAGCCGCCAATTTCCGCGGGATGGTCGGCGCCATCGAAGAACGGATTCGCGAAGGGCAGGCCTCGGGTGACGTCCGAGCCGAGCTCGATCCGAGAGTGGCGGCATGGCATTTCATGGCGATCGGCCTGGCGTTCGACCTGGTCCACCATCTCGAGATGGACGACGAACTCGACCGCCGGAAGGTCGAGGAGTGGGGAGAGCTCTACCTCGACTCGCTTCGCGGAGGCGGCCATGACTGAGCCGGGCGCTGGCACTGACGAGCGATGCCTGTGCGGAAACCTGTTGGCAAAAGTAACTCCCGACGGCGTCGAAATCCTGTGCCGGCGATGCAAGCGGGTACACCACATCCCGTTGAACACCGGCTCTGGATCTGGCCCACCTGGAACACTGGAGGGCCTGCGAAGCAGGAGTTAGAGGCCAGAGGCAGTAAGCCCAGAGCCCGGATAGCCACCACGGCTTGTCCGGGCTCTTCATTTTGTCATCGGTAAGGAGGTTTCAGTATGGCTGGTGAATGCGCCCTCACACCCCAGGCTCGTGAGGACCTTATCCGACGGGCATGGTATGCCCACGACGCGCGATGGTTCGCAGCGGCCGCCGCTCAGTTCGGCATCGAAGCAGCGAACCGTCTCAACCGGGAGGCGGTGCGAGCCCTTGGGCACGTTGAGGCCGGACGCCTCGCACGGGCGCTCGGCGTTTCAGCGGCTGGAAACATCGAGGACCTCATTGGCGTTCTCGAGACGGCACTCGACCTCTACGTCCCTCCTCCACTCATGGACGTGAGCTTCGCCCCCGTCGACGGACGAAGTTACGAGGTCCGCGTGAGCCAATGCTTTGCCGCCGCGAACATCAAGAAGGCCGGGATAGCAGACTCCTACGAGTGTGCGGTGTTCGACCGTTTCGAGGGCTATCACAACGTGATGGGACTCCCACTCGCTGACGGGCAGCTGCCGTCTGCTTCGTGTGCCATCGCTGCAGGGCGCGAGTGCTCGCGCGTGCTTCGCATCCGCGAGGAAGGAGAGGTTCGGAATGACTCATGAAACGCTGGGAGACTTCGCCCCGGCCTGCCGTTCGCTGGGGCAGTACATCGCCCAGGATGTTGTGCCGTTCGAGCGAGAACACGGGCTCAAATGGGACACCGCTCCTCCCACCGGCCTTCGGCGGGAGGTCCGGCTTCATTCCCGGCAGGCGGGTTTCTACGCGCCCGACATGCCTCTCGAGGCGGGCGGACAGGGGCTGTCATTCGTCGGCCGTTGTGCGCTCGAAATGGAGCTCCACTCGCACGACACGGTCTTTTTCGAAGACGTGCTGGGCGGCGGTTGCGGTCCAACGCCGGTCCTCCTGAAAGGCACGATGCACCAGCAAGAGCGGTTCCTTCTCCCGCTCGTGGCAGGAGAAACCACCACCTGTCTTGCCCTTTCGGAACCAGATGCCGGCTCCGACGCGTCAGCGCTGAGGACGACTGCCGTCCGAACGAATGGCGGCTTTCTCCTGAACGGCACAAAGAACATCGTGAGCAACGGGCCACACGCCGACTTCGCGATGGTATTCGCCGTCGTCCAGGGCAACGCCGGGCGCGAAGGCGTGACGTGCTTCCTCGTCGACGCGTCTGCCGACGGCTACGGGCGTGGGAGGGATCACACATGCATGGGCTTCACCGGCTACCAGGGCGAGCTTTCGTTCCAGGACTGCCGCCTCACCATTGACGACGTGCTCGGTGACGTCGGACAGGGACTTAAGCTCGCAATGGAGTGGATCAATCCGAACCGGATCAGGACAGCAGCCATGGCGACGGGGATATCGAGGGGGCTCCTGAGACGCACCACATCGTTCGCCCTGAGCCGAACGCAGTTCGGCTCGCCCATCGCCGGCTTCCAGGCGATCCAATTCAAGCTGGCGGACATGGCGACGGAGATCGTCGCGGCGGAAGGCCTGGTGGAGCGCGCGGCACGGGCAAAAGACGATGGCCAGGACATCCGCAAGCTGTCGTCGATGGCCAAGCTCTACGCCTCCGAGATGGTGAACCGACATGCCTTCGAGGCGATCCAGGTTCACGGCGGCGCGGGCTGCCTGCAGGAGACGGGCGTGGAGCGTATCTACCGGATGGTGCGGATCCTGACCATTCTCGAAGGGACTTCTGAGATGCAGCGGCTCACGATTGCCGAAAGAACGTTAAAGGATGCCCGCCTCCATGCTTCGTAAACGCACCCGGGGCAATAGTGCCTGCCACGGGGCCGCCGCCCCGGCTGGCATCGGGGTACCATGGGGGACATGAACAAGTTACTGCTACTCGCACTGATCCTCGTCGGCACACTCGCGTTCCTCAGCCTTCGGCAGAAGAAAGTGAAGTTCGAAATCGAGTTCGAAATGGAGCCGAAGGACGCTGACGAGGAAACGGCCTAGTCAGTCCCGCCGTTGGGAAGTCGCGGAACGGTCAGGCGGGTTCAGCGACGAAAACGGGGATCTTGCGCGTGGTCCGCTGCTGGTAGTCCTGATACGGCGGAAACGCCGCCACGGCAGCGGTCCACAGCCGGGCGCGTTCTGACTCGTCTTCGACCTCACGGACTCGCATGCGCTGAACTGTTTCGAGGTCGCGAATCTCCACCTCGCGGTGCGCGCGGAGATTGAACACCCAGACCGGGTGCTTCGGTGCGCCTCCCATGGAGCCCACGAGCACGTAGTTGTCCCCGTCCTTTACGCGCATGAGGGGGGTCTTGCGCACGGCGCCGGTGTTCTTTCCGCGGTGAGTCACGATGATCACCGGCAGCCCCGTGTCGCGCAGGGTAGTTCCCTCCGTTCCACCGGAACCTTCGTAGCGCTCGACCTGTTCGCGCACCCAGCCGATGGGACTCGGGACGTACTCACTCATGAAATCTTCTCCTGGAAGTTCGCTGTAGATGCATCATGTCGGGCAGCACGCGTGAGGGGCAACATGGTTGGGGGTGGTACCCCCGGCAGGAATCGAACCTGCGCACATGGTTTAGGAAACCACTGCTCTATCCGCTGAGCTACGGGGGCTCGTGAAGGGGACGAATGGAGGCGAGTGTGGCGTTCCACGCCGTCGCTTCGTCCAGGCCTTAGTGTCCTCTGCGTCGAGGCCCGGTGACAAGTAATCAGCGGTGCCCCGACGGACTGCTTCGCTGCTGGCACCATCGATCGCCGGCGACCCTCGTGGCTCCTGGAGCCCC
>DATBWD010000165.1:0-3615 GCA_036515015.1 Tepidiformaceae bacterium | reverse complement strand
TCGTCGCGGCGTTCGCAGTCTTGTTCGGAGCGTGCGGACTACCGTTCGGCAGTGACGAGGCTCCACCTCCCACGATCCCGGGGAGTCACCAGGCTATCGAGGTGGAAGTGTTCCGGGGGTCGGAAGGCTCGGTGCTCGTGCTCGTGCCTGTGACGATTGGGGGCCAGGGGCCGTTCACCTTCGCGCTCGACACCGGTTCATCGCGGACGGTGCTCGACTGCGACCTGGTCGAAGAATTGGCGTTGGAAGTGACGGGTGAGGGCTCGTCGGTTACCGGCGTGACGGGCGCCTCGGCGGCGCGGGAAATCCAGATCGAGACGTGGAGAATCGGTCAGGTCGAATTGCCGCCCATGCGGGTGATCGAAATCGACCTCGCGTGCGGGGAAACGGGAGCGGCACAGTTCCGGGGGCTGCTGGGCTCGGACGTCATGAGTCTCTTCGGGAGTGTGACGGTGGACTTCGAGGGCGAGACGCTGCTGCTGGGGGAGCCGTAGCGGGGCGACCTATCGGGACACCGGGGGCAGAGGCGAAGACACGTGGGCGCAGGTATCATCTGACGTTATTCACCCTGCCACGGGAACCAGGAGTCCACATGGCCTACCGTCCACATCGTATGAAGTTCGGGATCTTCATGGCCCCGTTCCACCGGGTCGGCGAGAACCCGACCCTGGCGCTGAAGCGGGACATGCGCCTCATCGAGCACCTCGACTATCTCGGCTTCGACGAGGTGTGGATCGGGGAGCACCACAGCTACGCCCGGGAGATCATCGCTGACCCGATGATCTTCATCGCCGCGGCGGCGGAGCGGACGAAGCGGATCCGGCTCGGGACGGGGGTCACGTCGCTGCCGTATCACCACCCGTTCATGGTTGCGGACCGGGTGCTGCAACTGGACCACATGACCGAGGGACGGGCGATGCTGGGCTGCGGGCCCGGCGTGCTGACTTCGGACGCCTACATGATGGGCATCGACCCGCTAACGCAGCGGCAGCGGATGAACGAGTCACTCGATGCGATCATGCAACTGCTGCGGTCGCGAGAGCCGGTGAGCATGGAGACGGAGTGGTTCACGCTGCGCGACGCTCGGCTGCAGATGGCCAACTACACGGACCCGCACCCGCACGTGGCCGTGGCGGCGAGTTTCACACCGGCGGGGCCGATGGCCGCGGGGAAGCATGGCATCGGGCTGCTCTCGGTGGCCGGGGCTTCGCACGAGGCGTTCGAACGGACGTGGGGATGGACCGAGGAGGCGGCGGCGGAGTCGGGGCAAGCGGTGTCGCGGGCGGACTGGAAGGTGGTCATCCCGGTGCACCTGGCGGATTCGAAGGAGGAAGCGATCGCGGACGTGCGCGAGGGGTACAAGCGGCAGGCGTACGTGGGCGACCGGCTCGATGTCGATGGGAACGCGGCTCCGCCTCCGTTCGCGGGCGGAGCGGGTTCGGTGGAGGAGGCGATCGAGCGCAACGGGGTCATCGTCGGGACGCCGGACGATGCCGTCGCCGCGATCGAGCAGATCCAGGAGCGATCGGGCGGTATCGGGGGGTTGCTCGGGCTGGCGCACGAGTGGGCGTCGACGGAGAAGACGCACCGGAGCTATGAACTGTGGGCACGGTACGTGATGCCGCGCTTCCAGGGACAACTGGACGTGCTGGAGGACAACCGCAACTGGATCGAAGGGCATCTCGAGAAGGTGTTCGCGCGGACGGCGGCGGCGCAGGTGAAGGCGTTCAGCGACGCGGGCAAGGAATTGCCCAAGGAAGTGAAAGAGGCGATGGACCGGATGCGGCGGGCCCGGGAAGGGGCGGCGCAGCAACAAGGCCCAGAGCAGGGATAGAACGAGGCTGGAACGAGTTCGCGATAGGAAGTGCATGCGCAGGGCGCGCGGCATACATCGCCGTTACTCCGGAGGGCGTACTCTGACGCGATGGCGCTCGAACCGGTCTTCCTGCGGCCGATGTTGCGGGGGTACATCCACCTCGCCAGCGCGCTAGCGGCGCCGTTCGCGCTCGCATGGCTGCTGCTGATCGCTGATTCGGCGACGGGGTACATCGGCGGGGCAGTGTTCGGTGTGGGGCTGTTGCTGCTGTTCGCGACGAGCGCGAGTTACCACATCCCGCCATGGCCACCCCGGGCTAGGCGGATCATCGCGCGGTTCGACCACTCGATGATCTTCATCGCGATCGCGGCGAGCTACACGCCGTTTTGCCTGCGGGTCATCGATTCGGCGTGGGGGATAGCGATCCTGGCGGTGGTGTGGTCGCTGGCTCTCGGTGGAGTGGTCATGAAGATGGCGTGGCCATCGGCGCCGAAATGGCTCAGCGTCGCCTGCTACCTGGTGGTCGGCTGGGTCGCCGTGACGGGAATCGGGCCGCTCTCCGAAGCGCTGCCGGCGCGGGCCATTATTCTCCTGGTGGTGGCCGGGATCCTGTATTCGGTGGGGGCGATCATCTACGCCGTGCGGTGGCCCAATCCACTTCCCCGGTTCGTGGGACACCACGAGATCTTCCACCTGATGGTGACGGTCGCGAGCGTGATGCTGTACGGGGTCGTTGCGACCTATGTGGTGGCCTGAAAGAAGCCTCCCCCCAAAAGTACGGGTAGCGGGCGCGGAGCGTTGGATGCTGCGGCGACAGTTCCGGATGAAAAATGAGAAGAAGAGGCTGCCGCAGGAGTGGAACCATGGTAGAGGTGATCGTGGAGATTGCCGCGCCCCCCGACGTCGTCTGGAGTGTGATGGTCCACGTGGAGAAGTGGCCGGAATGGACAGCCTCGATGACGAGGGTGGAATTGCTGGAGGACAGGCCGTTCGGCAAGGGCAGCCGGGCACGAATCAAACAGCCGAAGCTGCCGGCGGCGACCTGGCGGGTGACGGACTTCGAAGCCGGAAAGAGCTTCACATGGGAGTCGAACTCACCAGGGGCGACGATGGTCGCCGCCCACAAGGTCGAGCCGCGCGACGGGGGCGGTTCGCTAGTGGTACTCGCGGTCGAACCGCAGGGACTGCTCGGGGGCATCGTCGGCCAGGTCGGGAGGGCACTGATCCAGCGGTATGTGGAGATGGAGGCGGCGGGGCTGAAGCGACGTAGCGAATCGCTCGCCGCGGCCGGAGCGAAACGGTAGCGCGGTAGCGTCGTAAGATCGTCGTCGATGGCGGCGCCTGACACCTTTCGTTGCACATCCTGCGGGGACGAGTTTTCGCTTTCGCCTTCGGTACGAGCGAAGTACCCGAACTGGACGCCACGGACGTGCATGAGCTGCCGCGAGCAGCCGGCCAACGGGGGCGGTAAGCAGCGACAGCGCGGGAATTCGGCGACGCGCAACGGCAACCTGAGCCCGCTGCAGGTACTCGAACGATTCACGGCGGGCCCGCAGGACGGCATCTTCACAGACGGTTCGTGCCAGGGGAACCCGGGGCCCGGAGGCTGGGGCGCGGTATACGTGCGGGGCGGACAGATCGTCGAGGAGCGGTCGGGATATGACCCGGCGACGACGAACAACCGGATGGAACTGACGGCGATGATCCAGGGTCTCTCGATGGTGGGGCCAGACGAGGCGGTGGACGTGTATTCGGACAGTGCGCTGGTGGTGGACACGCTGACGAAATGGGCGAAGGGG
>DATBWD010000164.1:0-11857 GCA_036515015.1 Tepidiformaceae bacterium | reverse complement strand
GGCGTGGGGCGATGCGAACGTTGGCGAGGGCGACGAAATCGTCCTGAGCCTGATGGAGCACCATTCGAACATCGTGCCGTGGCAGTTGCTGGCGGCGCGAAAGGGCGCGGTGTTGCGATTCGTCGACGTGACGGACGACGGGAAGATGGACCTCGACGACCTGCGCCGGAAGGTCGGGCCGAAGACAAAGCTGGTCAGCGTGGTCCACATGTCGAATGTGCTGGGGACGATCAACCCGGTGACGGAAATCGCAGAGATCGCGCGGCGATTCGGCGCCGTGGTGGTCGTCGACGGGGCGCAGAGCGCGCCGCACGTGCCACTGAACGTGGAAGCGCTCGGGTGCGATTTCTTCGCCTTCTCGGCGCACAAGATGCTCGGGCCGACCGGGGTGGGCGTGCTGTGGGGGCGGCGCGATCTGCTGGAAGCGATGGACCCATTCCTCGGCGGCGGAGAGATGATCTCGGTCGTCCGGGAGCAGGCGTCGACGTGGGCCGACGTGCCACACCGCTTCGAAGCCGGAACGCCGAACATCGCGGACGTGATCGCGTTCGGCGCCTCGCTGGATTACCTGAGCGACATTGGGATGGAGAACGTGCGGCAGCACGAGATCGAACTGACCGGGTACACGATCGACCAGTTACAGCGGCTCGACGGCGTCCGTGTTCATGGGCCGCTCAGCCCGGAGGAGCGTGGCGGGGCCGTGAGCTTCTCAATGGAGGGGATCCACCCGCATGATGTGAGCACGATCGTGGATTCGTACGGCGTAGCCATCCGGGCGGGGCATCATTGCGCTCAGCTGTTGATGCGGCGCCTCGCGGTTCCTGCGACGAGCCGGGCGAGCCTCTACATCTACAACAGCGAGAGCGACATCGACGCGCTGACCGCGGCCCTTCGGAAAGCGCAGAAAGTATTCAGTGATGCCGGTACCCGAACCGCAGTTTGACGATCTCTACCGGGAGATCATCCTCGACCACTTTCGCCGGCCGCGAAACCAGGGCAAGCTGGCGAACCCGACTCAGCACGCCGAGGGGCTAAACCCGGTGTGCGGCGACGAGATCGTGCTGGACCTCGCGGTTCGCGCCGGCACGATCGAGGACATCGCGTTTTCGGGCATGGGCTGTTCGATCAGCCAGTCGACGGCGTCGCTGCTGACAGAGCGAGTCAAAGGTTCGACACTGGAAGAGGCGGAGCAAGTGGTGGCGGGGATGAACGCGATGCTGGTCGACGGCGCGCCACCGGCGCGGGAACTGGGCGACCTGGAGGCCTTGCAGGGCGTGGCCAAGTTTCCGGTGCGGGTGAAATGCGCGCTGCTGTCGTGCAAGGTGCTCGAAGAGGGAATTGACGAGGCACGGAACGGAACCGAGGCAAAGGAGACCAACTCATGACTGAAACTGCCACCCCAACGCGGGAACAACTGATGACGAAGCTGGCCGAGGTGAACGACCCCGAGATCAACTTGAGCATCGTGGACCTCGGGTTGGTGTACGACGTCACGTACGAGGAGGGCGACGTGCTCGTGACGATGACGCTGACGAGCCCGGGGTGCCCGCTGGGGCCGGTGATCCGGGGCGAGGCATGGGCCAAGCTCAAGGAGATCCCCGGAGTGAAGGACGTGGACGTCCAGATCGTGTGGAATCCCCCGTGGGACCCGCGGACGATGGCCAGTGAAGACGTGAAGATGGCGCTCGGCATCTGGTGATTCAACGTCGGTGGGGGACGCGAGGTTCACCTCCTTCCTGACATGGCCTGACCTGGCAGCGGATTCGAGGGTGGCTCTCGCCAGAAGAGGCGAGTTGGCCCTACCCGGGCAGGGAACACCGCAGTAGACTCCGGCATTCTCCTGGAGGCGAAGTCGCCATGCCCACAACTGCCGAGAAACGCAAGACATTTCGCAAACTGCACGAATCGGGCTGCTTCGTGATGCCAAACCCGTGGGATGTGGGGACGGCGCGCTACCTCCAGCATCTCGGGTTCAAGGCGCTCGCGACGACCAGCGCCGGGTTCGCGTTCAGTCGCGGGTTGCCCGACGGTGCGGTCCCGCGGGACATGATGCTGGCCCACATCCGGGAGATCGTGGACACGACAAACGTCCCGGTTAATGCGGACTTCGAAGGGGGCTTCGCGGTCGAACCCGAGGGTGTGGCCGAAAGCGTGCGCCTCTGCGTCGAAACAGGCGTGGCGGGGCTGTCGATCGAAGATTCCACCGGCAACGCGGATGAGCCGCTCTACACGATCGACCTGGCTGCAGAACGCGTGAGGGCGGCCCGGAGAGCCATCGACGCGATGAACGGCGATACGGTGCTGACGGGCCGCGCAGAATGCTTCATCGTCGGGCGGCCGGACCTGGCTGACGCTATCGCCCGGCTGAAGGCGTATTCGGAGGCCGGCGCGGACTGCGTCTACGCCCCGGGCATACGGACACGGGAGGAGATTGCAGCGGTGGTGGCCGCGGTGGCGCCAAAGCCGGTGAACCTGCTGATGTCGGGAGCGGGTGAACTTTCGGTGGCGGACATCGAAGCGCTGGGGGTGCGTCGCATCAGCGTCGGCGGAGGATTGGCGCGGCTGGCCTGGTCGACAGTAGCGGACGCGGCAGTCCGTCTTGCGGGCGGCAGCTTCGAAGGTTTCGCTATCTCGCAGCCGAGTGTGAACATGAACGCCTTCTTCCGGGAGGAGATCGCGAGGCGGGATTAACCCCAAAATGGTTGGGGCGACCGGCCTGTCCATGATCTGGATCAGGTTGACGCCACGGGCGGGCAGTTTAGTCTCCAGTTGCGCGTTGAGGGGTTCAGAGCCGCGAGGGCACCTTCGGAACTGGTGACTGAGATGGCACAAACCGACCCCTATGAGGCCCTGGCAGAACGACATGGCTGTGGGGGTTCACAGCGGTATCGCCGGATCCTCGAGTTCCTGATGACCCCGCTGCAGGCGCGGCTCGCCGAGCAACTCCCAAAGGACCCGGCGGAACTGGCCGCGAACGAGGGCCTGCCGGTCGAGACGGTGCGGGCGGCACTCGACGAACTGTTCATCAAGGGCGTCGTCTTCCCGCGGGACTTCTACACCCGTGAGGGGTACAGGTTCGCGCGCCACATCATGCAGTTGCACGATGCCTCCGAGTCGCTCTGGGGGCTCGAGTCGCTCTACAGCGAAGAGCAGAAGAAGGAACTCTGGACGCTGTGGTGGGACTTCGTCACGCAGGAATGGGACCCGGCGCGGATGCCGGAACTGGCGAAGACGAAGCGGCCCCCGATCCGAATCGTCCCGGCGTATAAGGCCATCAAGGACATCCCCGGGATCCTGCCGCATGAAGACATGTCGCAGATGGTGGACGCCGCGGGGCTGATTTCGGTGGTCTCGTGCTCGTGCCGGAAGCGGCAGGAGGCGGTGGGAGAACCGTGCGGGAAGTCGCACGACATGAACTGCATCCAGTTCAACCGGGCCGCCCAGTACACGGAGGGGCGCGGCCACGGCAAGATGCTATCGAAGGACGAAGCGCTGCGCCTCATCGAGGAGGCGGAGGACCACGGGCTGGTGCACCAGTGGCCGAACGCCGACGTGATGACCACGAACACGCTCTGCAGCTGTTGCGACGACTGCTGCATCTTCCTCCTGCCGATGAAGCAGTACGAGGTGCCGTGGACGTCGTATTACGCGAAGAGCCGGTTCGAAGCGCAGAACGACCTTGAACTGTGCGATGGCTGCCAGGACTGTGTCGAGCGCTGCCAGTTCGACGCGATCACGATGGAGCGGGTGGCGGGACACAAGAAGCTGAAGGCGATCGTCGAACCGGAGAAGTGCATGGGCTGCGGGGTGTGCGTGCTCGTGTGCGAACCGGAGAGCCTGAAGATGGCCGTGGTCCGCCCGCCGGAGCACATCCCTCACCTGGCGCATGCGGGGGCTGGCCACTCCCACGCCTAGGCAGACGAAGCAACCATCGAAACGAGGTGGCACGATGCGAGAAGCCTATGTCGACTCGGAAGCCTGTGATGGCTGCCAGGACTGCCTCGAGTGCTGCGTGTACGACGCGGTCATGCTGGTGCGGGTGCCGCCGTCCAAGCGGCTGAAGGCGGTGGTGAGCCTGGATTGCTGCTGCGGATGTCTTCTCTGCGGGCCGCCGCTGTGTCCCCAGGACGGGATCGAGCTGCGCCCAATCCGGGAGTATGCGACCGCGAGGTAGGGTGGGGAGCACCGGGTGCAGGCTTAGAATCGAAGGACTGTCCTCGCAGGACGGCCGTGACGCCTGGCACCGCATCGCCGGGCTCGGGAGTAGGCTGAGGCCCCCGGGGTGGGGGGCCCAGTACGCAATTCGATGAAAATGCTGGCTCTTCGGTGCCTGACCAGACCCCGAACGCAGCTGCTACCCGTGGCAGGTGACGTCGATGACGGTGAGCTCCGGCGGCGCCGGCCAGACAGTCGAGGATTCGACCGTGACTTGAATCCTCGCGTTGTCGCCATCACCTTTGCTCGTCAGTTTAAACACAACCGAGTCGCTGCCAACCTGGCTGGCGGGCCAGTCCGAGTGTTCCATCGTCCGGTTGACGTTGAGAACGTAGTCGGTGCCATCGGCGGCCGTCGCCGTGTAATGAACGTTGTAGCGCATCATGACAATGTCGCCGGGTACTGTGTACCAGAGCCAGTGGACCGTCCCGGCGAACGTGATCGGGTTGTTGCCAGCCTCACAGGGGTTGTCGATCACATAGGTGAATGGGACGCGACCCTCTGAAATGACCTCCGCCGAAGCGGTTTGGCTGCCGAAGCCGACGCCCACGAGTCCAAGGGTGACGACACCGAGGGTACTGACGAAAAGTTTGCGAAGCATCCTGATTCTCCGTGCGGGATAACCCTCCCGCGGGGCTGGGCCGAGCAGGCGAAGCCAGGTCTCGGCGGACCGGCGAGGCGGCCGGTGAAGTTCGTCGGGGGACGCCATTCCCGTTCGCTCCATCTGCACCTCCTGTAGTGCAACTGGCCGGCGGCCCGCCGGGCGCGGGCGGCTGGTGCTGCCCACGTCCGGCGAGTCCATCGGTGCCCGCCCCCTGGTGGGGCAGGTCATTGCCTGTCACCGGGTGCGGAGGTCGAAGACCGTGCCGGGGAAGGCGACGATCATCTCGCTGAGCGGGACCGCGGCTGAGACAACCATCACCGAGTACGCGCGTCGCGTCTCACCGTTCATTCCGCGGATCAGGTTCGCTTCGTCGAAGTTCGCGCGGACGATCACGGCCTCTTCTTCCGACCCGACGAGATAGAGCGTCGGGTCCATCGATGCAGCGGGATCGATCGACGGACGAGAGGTCGACACGTCGAGCTCGGCGTTGGGTGGAGTCGCTGCTGGCGCATCGTTGCCGCGATAGGCCCAGGCGGCGCCAAGGGCCACGGCGAGAACAAGGACGCAGCCGCCCACGACGCCAAGGATAAGGCGCCCGGCGCCATGCTTCGGCGCACCGGACAGGGTCGGCGTTGCTGTGCTGTGGATGTTCATCATCCTCCTCTTTCGTACCCGGCGAGTTGGCTACCGGGCCTGAGGGCACTCACGATGGACCTGCATGGATGCAATGACTTCCGGGGAATTGCGCAACTTTGAGCGCGCTGCTTTCGACGCCCACCGCCGGAATGGCACGAACTATGTAGGCGTGCCCAGGTGATCTCGACAGGCCGAAGCTGACCAGACTCGCTAGAGCGAAGACCCGGGCGGAAGAAGGCCGTGGGCGCTGGCATAGGTCGCCGCCGCGACCCGGCTGTGGGTGCCTGTTTTGAGGTAGATGTTGGCGATGTGGCGTTCGACGGTGCGGACGCTGAGCACCAGTTCCTCGCCGATCTCCCTGCTGGTGCAACCTTTTGCGATCAGGCGGAGGACATCGACTTCGCGGGACGTGAGGCCATCCGGGTAGGCAGGGCGAGCGGTTCCCCCCTGCAGCACAGCAGTGAGCAGCGACCGGGCCTGGCCGGCGTGATAGCCGATCTCCAGGTCGTCGAAGTCGGCTGCTGCTTCTTCGAGCAACTGCCGTGCACGCGCAAGATCACCACGCGCGCGGCGGGCGAGGTGCAGCCGGGCGCGGTCGACTTTCGTGTGGGCGAGTAGTGGGCGCGCGCCGAGGCGGATGTTCATTGCGTCGGAGTCATCGAAGTGACGCTCAGCATCGTCGAAGCGGCCCAGGGTGGTGGCGAGCAAGCCCAGGTAGCGGGATGTCGAGCCGAGACAAGCGTTCCCGCCGTCCGTCGCCACGACGTAGGCGGCCTGAGGCAGAAGCAGGCTATAGAGCACCTCTGACTGTGCCTTAGCGCCAATCGCAGCGCATGTGTGTGCCAGCAGCGACAGGACGAACGTGCGGTTGTCATCATCTGGGACCCTGGTGAGGCGTGTCGCGTCGATCTCGTTGACGAGCGCCCGCTCTTCCGCCGCGTCGCCCAGCTCGGCGGAGACGAATGCGAGGAGCGCCCGTGAAGACAGGCTGGGCTCGCGCTCCCAGCGGCCCCTGATCCCTTGCGCCAGCTCCCCAAGGCGCCCCTGCTCCCAGCGGAGGAGAAGTGTGTGGAGTTCGATAGCGGATGCGGCCCACGGAAAACTGAACCTTTGGCCGAACCGCTGCAACTCGCCATTGAGCTCCTCGGCGTACGGAAGCGGTCCCGAAAGGAGAGCGCGCATAGCACGGAGCATGAGCCCATGGGCCATCTGCATGCGTTGGTGCAACTCGTCACCGAGCCGGATGTGGGCCTCGATCCCTTCGTCGACCGCCGCCCTGTCACCGAGTAACAGTGATGTCGTGAGGTAGTCGCACTGGCTCGTGACTTCGAGCTCCTTGTCGCCCAATTCGCGGGCAAGCTGCACGACTTCTTCGACCGCGGCGCGGCGCTCCGGCAAGCGGGTCCTGTTCCCGATGTAGGCGTTGCGGAGGGCGAAGGCAAGAGCGCGCCCATCGCCAAGCCGGCGGGCCATGGCAATGCTCTCCTCGCGAATGGGCGCCTGTGCTTCCCATGATCCGGCGATCGCCCGCTGACAGGCGAGCAGCGAGAGGACGCCGGAGCGGTAGGAGCTGTCGGTGGCGCCGATTGCTGCGAGGGCGTCTTCGAGAAGCGGGATCACGGCGGCATTGGGTCGCGGGGAGTAGGCCGCGGTCGCCAGGCAGGCGCGCGCGAGCAGGTCGGGCAGTTGAGCTGCTTTGGCCGTTACGGCCACGAGGAGGTTGATCTCGTCGCAGCGATCCCAATCGCCAGTCTTGAAGGTTGCCGTAGCGAGGCCGAGCAGCATCTCGCAGCGGCGGGCTTCGTCGCGTTCGTCGGCCTTTTCATGAGCATTGATCGCGATCTGGTAGTAGCGGAGCGCATCGTCGAAGGCAAATCGCGTCATCGCATTTTCGGCGGCCTGGAGCGCGTAGCCCATGGCCTTCGTGAGGTCGCCCCGGCGGCCACCCAGCAGAAAGTGGTGAGCAAGTTCGCCGGCATGGGCGGGTGCGTTTGGCTGGTAGAGCGGTTCAAGCCCCTGGGCCACCTGCGCGTGGAGCAGCGCCCGACGCGGCCCGCTCTGAGCCGAGTACACCGTTTCACGTACAAGGGCGTGGTTGAAGTGGTAGCCGCCAGAACCGTCCTCACGCACGAAGCCATGGGCCGACGCTTCGTCGAGCGCGTCAAGCAGCGGTTCAATCCGGGCGCCGGTAGCGGCGGCCAATGCCTCGAAAGAAAACGGGTCGCCCAGAGCTGACGCGACCTGAAGTGCATGCACACTGTCGGCGCGGAGGCGGGCGAGCCGAAGGCCGATGGCCTGTCTCACGGTCTCGGGGATGGACATGCCGGCGACTGCGTGCTCGTCGGCAAGGTCGCGGCCCCCAGCCTGCAGATGGCGGACAACCTCTTCCAGAAAGAACGGGTTCCCTCCCGTTTCCTGGTGGACCGCTTCAACTACGGCCGGTGCGGGCGGCGAGCCGACGAGGTGCTCAACCAGTCGCCCGGCCTCCTCGGCCGAGACAGGTGGGACTTCAACCTGCTCGCACAGGCGTGCGCGCTGCAGCCCGCTCACAACCTCCGTAAACGCCTGGGAGCGGTCGGCCGCGGCCGTCCGGCAGGTCGCCAGGACGAGCAGAGGCGCATCCGGCAGCCGGCGTCCGAGGTGCTCCAAAAGACGGAGCGTGCCCCCGTCCGCCCAGTGAAGATCTTCCAGGCAGAGGAGGAGGCCGGTCTTGCTTGCGCAGGCAATGTTCAAGAGGAAGCCGGCTACCCCCTCGAACAGGCGGTACTGCTCGTCCTGGCTGACCGGCGGGCTCGGCGCAAGGCCTGGTACGTGTTCGAGCAGTTGTGGTAGGAGGAGCGCGACCTCGGCTGCGCCGCGGCCCAGTTGCGTGCGCAGATCAGCGGGGGAACAGACCTTCATGTATTGGCTCAGGACCTCGGTGAATGGGAGGTAGGCGGGCATACTCTCGGACTCGTAGGCGCGGCCGGAGAGGACCAGCCAGCCCTCGGCGGCAGCACGCTCGGCCACCTCCGCCAGGAGGCGCGTCTTCCCGATACCCGGCTCGCCGGCGATGAGGGCCACCCGGCCGCTGCCCTGGCCGGCCTCGTTGAGCAGCGCCTCAAGCGCACCGAGTTCGCGCTCGCGGCCGACGAAGGGGCTCCCACCGGCGGGCGCCAAACGCGACAGCCACGCCCGCGATTCAGCCATCGTCTTGCTCCGGGGATAGGCCGATGGGCATGGTTCGGCGAGCCACGGTACGGAGCACAAGCGCCCAGGCCGTCGGCAGCGAGGCAATACCGACGCACCTGGCCGGCCTTGAGGATGAGGAGTTGTTCACCGGTGTCTCAGGCCGAGTGGAGCGGAGGCTTGCCGGCGATCGGTCGCATCTCGTCGTGGCCGCCGGCACTAGAGGGGTCATTCTGTCACAGGAGGCGGGGGCGCAGACGCTTGGTCGCCGTGCGCCGCGGCGCATACACCCCACCTTGTGGTTCCCCCGTTCCCGGGAAGTTCCGGAGATTTCGACGAGACCAAACTACCACCGCGAGCGATCGGTGCCAATGAGCCAGATGGGTGATTGTCATTCAACGCGGGTGGCCGCGGGCAGCGGAGGGGGATCGACTGTAGACTGGTAAGGCGATGAGCTGCGAGGAAGAGACGGCGGAGATCCTGCGGCGAGCGGGCCACAAGATGACTCCGCAGCGGCTGCTCATCGTGCGCGCGTTACGCCATGCCGAAGGGCACGTGAGTGCGGGGCAGATTGCCGAACAGGTGCGCGAACAGTACCCGTTCGTGGACGTGAGCACGGTCTACCGGACATTGGACGTGCTGAAGCGGATGCGAATGGCGACGGCCACGGACATGGGTTCGGGCGATGCGATGTTCGAGTGGGCGCCGGCCCAGCCGCACCATCACCTGATCTGCTCGAGTTGCGCTTTCGTGCAGGAACTGGACCATTCGTACCTCGATAGTCTTTCAGGGCGCATCCGGTCGGAGTTTGCGTTCGAACCCGATCTGCACCACTTCGCCATTTTCGGCCTGTGCCGTGACTGCCAGATGACGGGGCTGGCCGATGACGACGAGGCGTGAGCTTATTGGCCGGCTGACGGCAGCCGTCGGCAGGGAGTACGTCGCCTACCGGCGGGAGGACCTGCTGGTCTACGAGTACGACGGGACCATCGAGAAGCGGCTCCCGCACGCCGTGGTGTTCCCCGGCAATACCGAGGAGATCGCGGCGGTTGTCCGGGTGTGCAACGAACTCGGGGTGCCTGTGACGCCTCGGGGCGCGGGCACCGGGCTCAGCGGCGGCTCGATAGCGGCGAAGCAGGGGGTGGTGGTCGCGACGGCGCGGATGCGACGTATCCTCGAAATCGACCCGGTGAACCGACTGGCTGTCGTCGAGCCGGGACTGCCCAACATCCAGCTGTCGGAGGCGGCGGCGGAATACGGGCTGTTCTATGCGCCAGACCCGAGCAGCCAGAAGGCGTGCACGATCGGCGGGAACGTCGCCGAGAACGCCGGGGGGCCGCACTGCCTGGCGCTCGGGGTGACGACGAATCACGTGCTCGGGATGGAGATAGTGAGCGCCGATGGCCAGGTGACGTGGTTGGGCGGCCGTGTGACCGAGGGCCTGGGGTATGACCTCCGCGGTGCCTTCATCGGTTCCGAGGGCACGATGGGAATCGCGACGAAAATCGTCGTGAAATTGCTGCCGGTGCCGGAGAGCGTCGTGACGCTGCTGGGGGTATTCGACACGATCGAACAGGCCAGCGAGACAGTCTCGTCGATCATCTCGGCGGGGATGATCCCGGCGGCGATGGAGATGATGGACCGGGTCACGCTCGAGGCGGCGGAGGCGGGGCTGCAGTGCGGCTACCCGCCGGAAGCGGGCGCGGTGCTGCTCATCGAGATCGACGGGATTGCGGAGGCGGTGGAGTCGCAGGTCACCCGGGCGCGGGCCGAATGCCTGGAGCACGGTGCGATCGAGGTCCGGGTCGCGCGGGACGCGGAGGAGCGGGCGTTGCTCTGGAAGGGAAGGAAGGGGGCTATTGGCGCGCTTGGGCGGCTGGCGCCGAACTACTATCTTCTCGACGGTGTGGTGCCGCGGTCGCGGCTGGTGGAAGTGATGCGGGGTGTGGCAGAGGTGGGCGAACGGTACGGGCTGGCGATCGCCAACGTTTTCCACGCGGGAGATGGGAATCTCCACCCCTGTGTGTTGTTCGACGAACGGGTGACAGGGGCAACGGACGCCGTGCTGGCCGCGGGGGGCGAGATCCTGCGGCTGTGTGTGGACGCGGGCGGGTCGCTGACCGGCGAGCACGGCGTGGGGTACGAAAAGCAGCGGTATATGTCGTGGCTGTACAACGACACGGACATCGAGAACATGGCCCGGCTGAAGCGGGTGTTCGGGAACGAGGGCAACTTCAATCCCTGCAAGGTTCTCCCGGCGGGTACGGGTTGCGGGGAGATGGCGCACCAGGCCGCGGCCATCCGAGCGGCAGGACCGGACGCCTATGTCTGAGGCAGCGGCGGAAGACGTGCGAGAGGTCGCGGGACTCCGAGCCGGCCGGGTCCGCACGCCGCAGTCGCAGGCGGAGCTCCGGGAGGTCCTCATGGAGGCGGCGGGGACGACGTGCGTCCCGGTAGGGGGCGGTACCCAACTGGAGCTCGGCTCGCCCCCTGGGGGCCCATTCACGCTCGTGGAACTGCGGCAGGCGCTTGCCGGCGAGATCGAGCACGAACAGGACGATCTGACGACCGTGGCGCCGGCCGGCGTCACGCTGGGCGAAATCCAGGAGAAACTGGCGAGCAAGGGTCAGTGGCTCCCTCTCGACCCGCCGCTGTCGGAGCGGGCGACCATCGGAGGGGTCCTGGCGGTCGGGACTGGCGGGCCGCTGAGGACACGCTACGGGCTGCCGCGCGACTTCGTGCTCGGGATGACGGTCCTGCGGGCCGACGGAGAGTTGGTGCGGGCGGGGGGCCGGGTAGTGAAGAACGTGACCGGCTACGACCTGATGCGACTCTGGTGCGGCTCGCTGGGGACGCTGGGGATCATCACCGAGGTGGCGTTGCGGGTGCTCCCGAGGGACGAGACAGTCGACCTCGGGTGCACGGTGCCGGACATCGGGACGGCGCGAGAACTCGCCGACCGGCTCTACCTGAAGGATATCCGGCCCGAAGTGGCCGACTTTCTCTGGGCCGGGGACGGGTGGCAGGGAGTGGTCCGCGTGCCTGCACCGGCCGTCGCGGTCGCACGGCGGGTCGCGGGTGTGGACTTCGAATGGGCGCAGGCGAGCGAGGCGTACCTGGCCTGCCGTGACCTCGGGTTCGGAGACAATGACGTGCTGACGGTGCGGATAGCCGCGGTCCCGGGCGAGGTCGATGCCGTCGTGGGCGTGTTGTCGCGTCTGGAGCCGGAGCGGG
>DATBWD010000163.1:0-3553 GCA_036515015.1 Tepidiformaceae bacterium | reverse complement strand
GCCACCGCCGGACCGATCAGGGTGAGGCCCCCGGCCAGGATCAGCGAGGCAAACAGCGTCCTCATGGGTAGTTCTCCTTCTTCGCACGAAACTCTATCGCGCGTCCTGAGCCCCCCTTTGTGTTCGAGGAGGGCGTCTCGTTGAGAAGGATCTAACGTGGCGTATATGGTATCCATTCGCCATTCGGCGTATTTTGAACACGTGACAAGGCTGCGGCAGAGCGACCTGGAGGCGATCCTCAGTTTCCTCGCGGATGCGGGGCAGGTCGAATTCGATCACCCTTACCCGCTCGATTTCCTCGCCCGGCTGCGGGATCTCGTCCCCTGCGACGCCATCACCTACCAGGAACTCGACCCGCATCAGCAGCGTTTCTACTCCATGGTCGAGTTCCCCTCGGAGACGGAGAGCACTGAAGGCGACGAGGACGCGTACTGGCGGGTGGCCCCGTGCCCAACACTCGACTTCCGGGAGCGCACGGGGAGGCTCGATGCGGTCCGTACGTCCGACCTGATCGACAGACGGCGTTATCGCAATCTGCCCATCTTCCAGGAGTACTTCCGGCCTGCCGGGGTCGAACACATCATCGACCTCGGCCTGCCGGCCCCGCATCCGCAGATTCGCAGCTTCGTCCTGTTCCGCGAAGTCGGGGCCAGCGACTTTTCGGAGCGCGACCGGGACGTGCTGGAGGCGCTGCGGCCGCACCTCTACCAGCTGGAGGCCCACGCCGCCTTACGACGGCGGCTGGTGGAGGCGCTTGCGGAGCACGACGGCGACCGTGACGGCGGCATCTGCGCCGGGTTAACCCCACGCGAGCGCGAGGTGGTGGAGCTGCTGGCGGAAGGCATGACCAATGCGGAGATCGCCGCGACGCTCTGGGTTGCGCCGAGCACGGTGAAGAAGCACCTCGAGAACGTCTACGCGAAGACCGGCGTGGGGCGGCGGGCGGCGCTCGTGGCGGCGCGCCACGCGCTTCCGGGCTGACGAGGGGCGAACTCCGGGAGTGGGCCGGGCGCTAGCTCCCGCCGCCGGCTTCTGGTGACGGGACGCCGGGGACGGCTTCGGCTT
This sequence comes from Tepidiformaceae bacterium, assembly GCA_036515015.1. Taxonomy (GTDB): domain Bacteria; phylum Chloroflexota; class Dehalococcoidia; order Tepidiformales; family Tepidiformaceae; genus DATBWD01. The sequence continues at coordinate 2,488 of DATBWD010000163.1, read as the reverse complement.
CCACCGTGGCCGGCTGCGAGGGCATCTCCCAGCGGAGGATGATGAACCCGACGAGCCCCGCAATCGCCGAGGCGCCGAGGATGCCCATCTTCGCTTCGTTCGTCAGGTTCACGTGCGCCGGGTCGAAGGAAAGCCCGGTGATGAACAGCGACACGGTGAACCCGATGCCCCCGAGCAGCGCGACGCCTCCGATGTCGCGCCAGCGAACTCCCGCCGGCAACGCCGCCCACCCGAGCCGCACGCTCAGCCATGCGAACAACGTGATCCCGATGAGTTTGCCGAAGACCAGGCCCGTCACGATGCCAAGGGTCACGGAGCTGCTCAACGCCTCGGAAAGGGTGTCGCTCGTCACCACCACGCCCGCGTTCGCGAGCGCGAAGATGGGCACGATGCCGTAGCGCACCCACGGGTGGAGGGCGTGCTCGAGGCGGTCGAGCGGCGCCTCGGAGTCGCGTGAAAGTTCCTCCATCCGTTCGAGGAGGGCTTCCTCCATCTCCTCGTCGCCCAGTTCCCGCGCCTGGCGGAAGCGTTCGAGCAGCGACGATGCGAGCGCCTCGAACGACCGCCGCTCATGCAGCGGCTTCGCCGGCGTGAGCATCGCGAGGACGACCCCCGCGACGGTCGCGTGGATGCCCGACTTGAGCACCGCCACCCAGAAGAGCGCGCCGACGAAGAGGTAGAGGTAGGTCGCCCGCACCCCCGCCATCCGCATCCCGATGACGACGGCGAGGAGCCCGGCGCCCCAGGCGATGGCCTCCATCGAAAGGCTCTCCGTGTAGAAGACGGCGATGACGACGATCGCCCCGAGGTCATCGGCGATGGCGAGCGCGAGCAGGAACACCTTGAGCGAAAACGGCACGCGCGAGCCGACCAGGCTGAGCACGCCGACGGCGAAGGCGATATCGGTCGCCATCGGGATGCCCCAGCCGTGAGCGCCTTCGCCGCCGAAGTTCCAGGCGGTGAAGATGAGCGCGGGCATGATCATCCCGCCGAGCGCGGCAGCCACGGGGAAAATCGCCCGCCGGGGCGAAGCGAGTTCGCCGTGCACCAGTTCGCGCTTGATTTCGAGCCCGACCACGAAGAAGAAGATGGCCATGAGGCCGTCGTTCACGAGGTGGCCGAGGTCTTCGTCGATGGCGAACAGGTGGAAGTCGAAGACGAGTTCGGTGTGCCAGAGGTCGAAGTACTGCTGGTCCCAGGGCGAGTTGGCCCAGATGATGGCGATGATCGCCGCGACGAGGAGGACGACGCCGCCGGCAGCCTCGGTATGGAGGAATGCCTGGGCCGGCCGGATCAGTCGATCGGCGACGAATGCCCCGCGCGAAGCGGGGAAGAGAGAGCGGCGCCGGCCGGGTTCAGTCATTGGGAATACGGCCGCGGCAGGCCGTTGGTGTGCGCATCCCACTAACGGTACTCAGGGCAGGTTGCGAGGGTCAACCGGAGGGGCCGCCGCGGCCGGTGGTTGCCCGCGCGGGCGCCGCGGCCAAAGATAGGAGCGGGAGTGGATGGGGCCCGGTGGTCCTCTCCGTCTTCAAAACGGTTGCCCTGTCGCAAGCGCGGCGGGGGGTGGGTTCGACTCCCATGCACTCCCGCCAACCGCGTCCTTCTTTTCTTTTCGAAGCGACCTCCCAACGGAATCCCCACCACTCGCCCGTGTCCCCGGGCTTGACACCGGGTATACCCTGAGCCGACCACGCAAGGGGGAATGTCGTGCCGTTCTATCTGTCGCAGGTTTCCTACACCCCGGAAGGCGCCCGGGGCATCCTCAAGGAAGGTGGGACGGCCCGCAAAGACGCCGCTCGCCAGGTCATCGAATCGGGCGGCGGCAAGATGCTCACGTTTTACTTCGCCTTCGGCGAAGACGACGCCTATGTCATTTCGGAGATGCCGTCCGAAAGCGAAATGGCTGCGGTGAGCCTGGCGATCGCCGCGTCCGGGGCAGTCCGGCTGAAGACGGTCGCCCTGCTCACGCCGGAACAGGTCGACCAGGCGCGCGACATCAGCGTGAACTACCGTCCGCCCGGAAGCTGAGGGCTCGCTCCCAACGCCATCGCCTCCGTCACGGCCCCTGGCGCGCCGGGTCGTCGCTTGTCCCTAGCCGCCCGGTTACTACAGTAGCGATCATCCTGATCCGGGGTTATCGCTGTGACACAAGAAGGGGCGTTCTCCGACCCCGCCATGCCGGCCGACGGCGTCATGATCGAGCCGTTCCAGGCCGGCGGCCCGACCACCCGTGTCTGGTATGACCCCCGCACCTGGCGGACTGAAGGCTGGATCCTCGAAAAGCGCTCCTATAACGAGTTCTATCGCAGCGAAGTCCCCGCCCGCGCCCGGCGCATCGTCGAAAAGGTGCCGACCGGCAACACCCGGGAGATGGAAGAAGGCGGCAAGTGCTGGACGGAGTGCGAGTACGTCACCCGCACCTACCTCCAGCGCTACTACGTCGTGTCCCGGCGCATTGAATGGTGGCGCGTGAACGTCGCCATGC
>DATBWD010000162.1:0-2819 GCA_036515015.1 Tepidiformaceae bacterium | reverse complement strand
CGCGCTGGCTGCGATAGTTCACGGCCACCTTTGCTCCGGCCGCCCCGAGAGCGAGAGCCGAGGCCAGCCCGATACCCGAACTCGCGCCGGTCACGAGCGCCGCCTGGCCGTGCAGCAACTTCGTCATGCAGTCCCCCAGTCGCGCCTCGAAGGGCGCCTCCCTCCATCCTGTGGGAGCGCCATGCACCCCCGCCAGACCCGCGTTCGCCCGTCGGGCGCATCGTCACAACGTTGATAGTTCGCACATGACACGGGTAACCAGGGGTTCACAGCTTCTCCCCTAGGCTGGCAAAAGCAAGGCCCGGCGACACGCCCCAGGAAGGAAACTTTCACCGTGTCTACATCGCAGGCTTCCAGGATCCGCGTCGAGCGCATCGACGCCATCACGCTCGGCACACACGACATGGTCCGGGCCGTCGCGTTCTACACCCGCCTCGGTGGCGAAATCACCTACGGCGGCAGCCAGTCGTCGTTCACCACCTTCGACCTGGGGCAGGTCAAGCTGAACCTCGTGCTCGAACCCCCGGAGATCGACTGGTCCTGGTGGGGCCGGATTGTCTTCCACGTGAACGATGTGGACGAGGCTCACCGCGAGGTGCGCGAGGCCGGCCACCAGCCCGATGGCGCACCGCAGGACGCGCCCTGGGGCGAACGCTACTTCCACGTCACCGACCCCGATGGTCACCAGCTCAGCTTCGCCCGCCGGATCGAGAGCATCGATTCCGCCCTCCCGCGTTCCGAGCGCAGTGCCGGCGTCGAAACAGCCGTAGACGAGGCCTCCGCCGATTCGTTCCCCGCCAGCGACTCGCCCTCGTTCACCCCGACAACGAGCGTTTCGCCGCCGCCAGAGGATCGGCGAGCGCCGCGCTAGGACAAAGCAAAGCCCCGGTTGCCTAACGCACTGGACGGCTCCAGCACTCGACACCCCGGGGCACGGGAGGCGTTCTTTCTCAGGCTGCGGGCGCGATTGGCTCGGGCATCTCCGCGATCCCGGCGTCGCTGCGGGCGAAGCCGCTGCGTTCGATCCGCCGCGCCACCAGCCACGCCACCCACACGACCAGCCCCCCGAGGACCATGTCGATGAACAGGTGGTTCCCGGTCGCGACGATCGCCCACGACATCGCGACGGTCAGCAGCACCGCGGCCGCCCGCACCACGCGACTGACGCTGTTGACCCACATCGCGGCCGAGGCCATCGCTATCCAGCCGAAGTGGAAACTCGGGATTGCCGCGTATTCGTTTCGCACGAACGACGGCTGCCCGTAAGAAACCGACGTGTTGCCCCCGAAGACGGTATCGGTGAACCCGAGGCTGTAGCCGTGCAGGTCCATCAACCGCGGCGGCGCCGCCGGCAGCGCGTAGTAGAAGACCACGCCGATCACCATCGACACGAACATCACGTTGCGGATGAAGAGGAACCGCTCGCGGCCCCTGAACCAGAGCCAGCCGGCCATCACCGCCAGCACCGGGAAGTGGAGATAGGCGTAGACGAAGTTCGCCACTTCCTGCACGGCGTGGTAGCGAATCGAGACTTCCTGGACCTGCGGCTCCCAATAGATATAGGTGGCGCGTTCGAACGCGATCAGCCGGTCTGTCAGCGCGACCGCGAAGTCGACCCGCTCCGGCACCGTCCCGCGCAGCAGGAAGTAGATGCCGATAACGGCGAGCACGATAGCCGCATCGCGAGCGAAGCCCGGCGCCCAGGCCAGGCGGCCGGAGAACCCGCGTGGGAAGACGGGCGCCATGGCGCGTGCCGCTGGAAAGTCGCGAATCGTCATGGCTGCCCTCCTTTCTCCTGTGAGCCCGGCTTGCTCGCGTCGAAGCGGCTCTTGCCGCCGTTACCGGCATTTCCGCCGCCGGGTTGGGGGCCCCGGGCGGGGTATCCACAGGATGCCCGGCGCCTCGCTCCGGCTGATCACCCGGATGGGGGAACGCCAACCCCACTTTCTGCCCGGCTGGACGTAATAGAACACATGTTCTATTATCGATCAAGAGTTGGACAGCAGACGCGCGGGGAGTTGAAATGCTCGCGAGGGGGTCCCAATGAGCGATAGTTCAAAGATCGAATGGACACACGCCACCTGGAACCCGGTGACGGGCTGCACGAAGGTCAGCCCGGGCTGTGCCCACTGCTACGCCGAGACGTTTGCCGAGCGCTTCCGCGGCGTGCCTGGGCATCCCTACGAGCATGGCTTCGACCTGCAACTCCGGCCGGATCGGCTGGAGCTGCCGCTCACTTGGAAGCGCTCCCGGCTCATCTTCGTCAACAGCATGAGCGACCTCTTCCACCCGGATGTCCCGCTCGAATACATCCAGCGGACGTTCGACACGATGGAGCGAGCCGACTGGCACAAGTTCCAGGTGCTGACCAAGCGACCGGAGCGGGCGGCGGAGCTGGCCCACCGCCTTCCATGGCCAAAAAACATCTGGATGGGCACATCCGTCGAAAACCAGCGATGGACGAACCGTATCGACGAGCTACGGGCGATCCCCGCCGCTGTGCGATTTCTCTCGTGCGAGCCACTATTGGGGCCGCTGGCGCTGGACCTCTCGGGGGTGGACTGGGTCATCGCGGGCGGCGAGTCAGGCCCCCGTGCGCGCCCAATGAAGCCCGAGTGGGTTGAGTCGATCCGCGACCAGTGCAGGGAACAGGGCGTCGCGTTCTTCTTCAAACAGTGGGGCGCCTACAACTGCGAGGGCCGCCGAGTGGGCAAGGGTCGCGCCGGCCGCGAACTCGCCGGTCGCACCTGGGACGAAATGCCTCAGTTAAGGGAAAACTACCGTCACGTCCTCGCGCCAGTAGTTTGAACGTCGACCTT
>DATBWD010000161.1:0-4076 GCA_036515015.1 Tepidiformaceae bacterium | reverse complement strand
TAGGTGGGGTCGAAGCCGACGTTCCCGCAGAGCGCCGCCGGCTGGCGGATGCTCCCACCGGTATCGCTGCCGAGGGCGACGAGGCATTCGCCGGCGCTCACCGCCGTGGCTGAACCGCCCGAACTGCCGCCGGGGACAAGGTCGAGGTTCCAGGGGTTGTGCGAAGGGCCGTAGGCCGAGTGCTCCGTGCTGGAGCCCATGGCGAACTCGTCCATGTTCGCCTTGCCGATCGTCACGGCGCCGGCGCGCCGGAGCTGTTCGTAAACGTGGCTGTCGTAGGGCGGGATGAAATTCTCGAGGATGCGCGACCCGGCGGTGGTGCGCACATCCTTCGTGACGATGATGTCCTTGACGGCGACGGGGATTCCCGTGAGGGGCGTTGCGGCGCCGGCGGCGTACTTCGCATCGGCCTCGCGGGCCTGTTCGAGGGCAAGTTCGGGCGTGACAGTGATGTAGCTGTGGACTCGCGGCTCCACATCCTCAACCCGGGCGAGGACTGATTCCGCCAGTTCGACGCAGGTGAACTCGCGTGCCCGAAGCTTTTCGTGGGCCTCGTGCGCCGCGAGGCGCCAGAGTTCGTTCATTCGAGCACCGCTCGCACCCGGATGAAGCCGTCCTCGGATTCGGGTGCGTTCGCCAGCACGGCGTCCTGGGCGAGAGACGGCCCGACCACGTCCTCTCGCATGACATTGACGAGCGGCAACGGGTGGGCTGTAGGCTCCACGCCTTCGGTATCGACCGATGCGAGGGCCGCGAAGTGTTCGAGGATCCCGGAGAGTTGTGCGGCGAATCGCTCGACATCCGGCCCGGAAAGGGAGATGCGCGCCAGCCGGGCGATGTGGAGGACTTCATCGGGGGAGAGGGACATAGGGAAAGGTTACAACGACCGTTGCTTTACCGTCCGTGATGGATCGTTGTGACGCCTTTGTTACCCTCTAGCGGATGCGGATCGCTGCGCATCTGCGCGTCGGCAGGGGCCCGCTCGCAACGGGCAGACGGGACGACCGGCCATGAAGTCGTACCAGAAGCGGCGCTTGCTCCGTTCCCAGTACCAGCGGAAGAAGTCCGGCGCCTCGTGGTGGGTGAGCGGCCTGCTCGTCCTCGGCGCGCTCGGGTCGTTGTCCGTTGCGGCAGGCATCGGGGCGCTGTTCGTCGTGTACAACTCCTATGCCACCGACTACGTGCCAATCGACGAAAAGCTTTCGCTAACGAACCTGGGACTGACCGAGATCTACGACCGCGATGGCCCCGACGATGGCGTGCTGCTCGGGTCGCTCTCGAACGCCGATTCGCAACTGCTCCATCCGGTCCCGCTCGCGCAAATTTCGCCGTTCATGGTCGAGGCGACGATTTCGACCGAGGACAACAGTTTCTGGACGAACCCGGGGATCAATATCCGCGGCCTCGCGCGGGCGGCGCTGGAGAACTACACCGGCGGTGGCATCGGTTCCGGTTCAGGCGGCTCATCGATCACGCAGCAGTTGATCAAGAACGTCTACATCTGTCCCAGCGTGGGGGATGAGGGCAAGCGTTGCGCCGAGGAAGGCGCGGAGCGCACGGTCGACCGGAAGCTGCGCGAGATCGCCTATGCAATCGAACTGGAACACGACTACAGCAAGGAAGAAATCCTCGCCTGGTACCTCAACCAGATTTCCTATGCGGACCGCTATATCGGGGTTGAGGCGGCGTCCCGGGGCTACTTCCGGAAGCCCGCCTCGGAACTGACACTGGCCGAAGCAGCCCTCCTGGCCGGGATCCCTTCAAGTCCTGGTCGTTATCACCCCCGGCTCAACTGCGCGGTTGACGGCGAAGACAAGTGCATCATCGACGAGTTCGGCCGCAGCATCGTCGCGGGCGACGCGAAGTCCCGGCAGGAGGACGTGCTCGACCTGATGGTCATCCATGGGCGGGCGAGCCGGGAAGCCGTCGAGGCGGCGAAAAAAGAGGAGCTGAAGGTTTACCCCTTCACGAGCGAGTTGAAGGCGGCGGCGTTCATCGACAACCAGGTCCAGCCACGACTCGTGCGGATGTGCGAGGCCGGCCTCATCGAGAAGCTCAAGGGCGCCGCGAACTGCGAGGCGAGCGTGCACGGGGGCGGCTACAAAGTGACAACGACGCTCGACTGGGCGATGACGCAGAAGGCGACGGAGATGATCCAGGCGTCCATCCAGGCCGGGCTGGACGCCGGGTGCGACTGCCACAACGCGGCGATCGCCACAATCGACCCGAACACTGGCGAAGTGGTCGTGTATGCCGCCAACCGAGACCCATCGAACACCGCCGACCCCCGGATCGCCGGCGCCATCGACCAGTTGACGGAGATCAACCAGCCGGGCTCATCGTTCAAGCCGGCGGTGTACTTGACCTGGTTCGACACTCTGAAGAAGACGCCCATGAGCACGTTCTGGGATACGAGCCCGCTCGGCGTCGCAGGGGCATCGATCACGAACCCGCGCGGCGGGAGCCCCGCAAGCGAGGGCCTTATCTCCGCCCGCGCCGGTCTCGGCGGTTCGCAGAATGTGCCGGCCTTCCGGGCGGCCTCGGAGGCCGGGGTCGAGAATGTGATCGCGATGGCGAAGAAGATCGGGATCACGACTCTTCACCAGCAGTTCGACCCGACCTTCGTAGCGCACAGCGACATCTCCTACGGGGCCTCGATTGCCACCGGCGGCGCGAACATCCGGGTAATCGACATGGCCTACATGAATTCCGTGTTCGCGAACATGGGCGAGATGGTCGGCGTACCCCACCTCGCGACGTACCTGGACCCTTCGACGCTCAAGGGAACCTTCACCGACAACAACGATGACTTTGTGCTGGCGCTGGAACAGAAGCGCCAATTCTCGCTCGGGCACATCCGCCTGCCCGGCACGCGCGAACTCGACCCGATCGTGGTCAAGGAGATCCGGGACAAGGACGGCAACGTCATCTTCACGCAGGGCGAGCCCGAGCGTCGCCAGGTGGTCAACGCCGGGTCCGTGTGGATGCTGCACAGCATCATGTCGGACTGCACGGCGCGATTCATCATCTGGGGCTGCGGGGCGAGCAACGACGACCTTCGGCTGGACTTCTTCCTCGCGGGCGAAGGAACCCTCGTCCCCGCAGGCGTGAAGACCGGCACCCAGCAGGGCCCGCTGAGCGCCGTCGACACGCTCGAGACTTGGACCAATGGCTACTCGCGGTATGCGGCGACGGCGCTGTGGGTCGGGAACGCGACCAACGAGCTGGTCCGCGACGGTCCGGCGGCCAACTACGCTGCGGCCAACACGACGGTCCGGCTTTACAAGAACTGGATGGGCACCTACCACGCGGAGCTGAAGGCGCGGGGTGTCTTCGAGACGCCGGATGGCTTCGCCTCGAAGCGGCCGGGCAACGTGGTCCAGCGCGAGTTTGAGACACCGGCGACGGATCGGACCCTCTCGCGAGACGGCAAACCGCCGGGAGGGTGTGAGCAGAAGGTCGTTACCTGGGTGCGGACGGACGTTAAGTACGAGAGCGAATGCGAGGAGAAGGAGATCGACATCCGCAACGGTCTCCTCGCGAGCGAGCAGACGCCGTCGCCATTCAAGGCGATGCGGAAGTTCCGGAAGCTGCCCGACCTGCGGCCCGACCTCGCGGCGCCGCTGGCGAAGGCGTTCCAGGGCGTGAAGATCATCCCGATTGCCCCGACCGACAAGAGCACGGGCAAGGCAGCCGTGGAGATCACGAACCTCACCAACGGGAAGACGATAGACAAGGACACGACCGTCGTCGGGAGCGTGCAGTTGCCATCGCTGAAGGCGTGGCGGCTGGAAATCGGCAAGGGCAGCAACCCGACGGAGTGGACCGAGCTCGGCAAGGGCACTGCGCAGGTGTCCGGGGGCGAACTCGGCAAAATCAAAGTGAAGGACTTCGAACCCGGGGTCTACACCGTGCGGCTGGTGGCCGAGGGAAGTTCTGCGGGCGACCTCTCGACGCATGTGACGATCAACATCGCCGAGGAAGCGACACCGACGCCAACGCCGTCGCCAAGCCCAACGCCGACGCCGACGCCAGAGGGCACGCCAACCCCGGAGACGCCAACGGTCGTGCCGACA
>DATBWD010000160.1:0-2367 GCA_036515015.1 Tepidiformaceae bacterium | reverse complement strand
GTCCGTGCCAGCACCGGGTGGCACCGCATCGCGAGTCCCTCGGCCACCGCCGACTGGTAGAGCGCTTTCTGCATCAGCGGGTTCATATCGAGACAGATCACCGTCGCCGAGAAGTGCCGCGCCACGAACCGCGCCGGTCCGCCCAGCGCCGAGGCCACCTCCAACACCTTTCCTCCCGCCGGGAACCCGAAGGCGACCGCGCGCTCGGCGAGGTGGACTGTCGCCATCTCGCGGCCGGGATGGAGGTGCGTGCCCATGGTCCGCAGCGTCCACGCCACGAACGGCTCGTCGTAGATGTCGGAAACGGCCCGCAGGTCGCGCGTGCCGGGAGTCGGGATGTCAGTTGCCATCTGTGGCCTCCTTCCCCGGGGTCGCGTGCCATTCTCAGCGCCCGCACGCGAATCTGCCAGATCCGGGATCAGCGGCCGACGATAGCCGGCTCCGCCGGAAACTGCCCCGCCAGCAGCGGCTCCAGGTGGCGGACGAAGTCCCGCGGCACGAACCGCTCCGATGTCGCCTGCGCCATTTCATCGATGCCCCACCAGCGCGCCTCCTTCAGAAAGTCCATTTCGTACTCCATCTGAAGGCCTGCGTGGACATCAGTGACCTGCGTTCGGGCGAGGTAATACCGCTCGACCTGCCGTATCCACCTGTCGTTCCACGGGAAGATGTGCTCCCGCAGCCACACGAGCGGCCCGAGTTCACACGCCGAAAGCCCGGTCTCTTCGAGGATTTCCCGCCCCAGGCACTCGAGATCCGATTCCCCCGGCTCGATCCCGCCGCCAGGAGTGATCCAGAACGACCGGTCCATCGCCCTCGGGTCTTCGATGCGAAACAGCAGCACCCGGTTTTCGGGGTCGAGGAGGATGGCCCGCGCGCTGGGCCGGAGGATCGGTGCTTCCTGGGTCATGGCCTGGTCCCCTGGGCGAAGGCGAACGCGGGAAATCGTCGATCGGCGCTCGCCAACCGTCAATTTCCCGCCCTGTGTCGAATCCGGAGCCTAGAGTTTTTCGACCTGCAGGAAGTCCAGTTCGATCGGCGTCTCACGCCCGAACATGTTCACCCGGACGCGGACCTTGCCCTTCTCGGTGTTGATTTCCTCCACCGTGCCGACGAAGTCTTCGAACGGGCCGTCCACAATGCGCACGTTCTGGCCGACCTGGAACCCGACACGCACGCGTGGCTGCTCCATCCGCATGGCGCGCAGGATGTGGTTCACCTCGTCCGCCGAAAGCGGCACGGGGCGCGTCCCCGAACTGACGAAGCCCGTGACACCGGTGGTGTTCCGGATCATGTGCCACGCCTCGTCCGAATCCGGGTCGCCTTCCTTCAGTTCGATCGTCTGCACCAGCACGTAGCCGGGGTAGAGCTTCTTCTTCACCGTCCGGCGCTGGCCGTCCCGGATCTCGATCTCGTCCTCGGTCGGCACCACCACGTGGAAGATCTTGTCCTTCGCATCCATCTGCTCAACCGTGCTCTTGATGGCATGCCGGACCTTGTTCTCGTGGCCGCTGTAGGTGTGCAGGAAGTACCACCGGCGCCCCGGAGCGTTGATCTCCTCGTCCGGGAGTTGCTCCTGCTCGATCACCTCGTCGTCCTTGCGCCGGCGAGGCGCCTTCTTCGGCGGTTCCGAGGTGATTCCCGAAAGTGCTGTGATCGCTGTAGGTTCGTCTTCGTTCATTTAGAAGAACAATCGCTCCACGGCCCAACCGAACGCGAGGTCGATGGTACCCAGGACCAGCCCAACACTGATGGCCACGATGGCTACCACGAGGGTCAGGTAACGGGTCTCGGCCATGGTGGGCCAGGTCACCTTGCGCAGTTCGCTGATGATGTCAGCGACAAAGCGTGGCTTGAAGCGCCCGAGGAAGCCGAAAGGCTCCCGCTTGCGCCGCTGGACTGGTGCCGGCCGTGCGCCGGTCGAAACCGGTGGGGCGACTGGCCGGGGAAGGTTTTCACGTGCGCGCCGCTGTTCGCCCCCGGTCGTGGGGGCGCCGGGCCGGGCAGTGCTGCCTGTGCGGCGGCGCGAAGAACGAGCCATCAGATTCCTTACCGCGTCTCTCGGAAGAGCACGTACTTGCGTAACTTCGGGTGGTACTTCTTGAGCTCCAGCCGCCCGGTATCGTTGCGGCGATTCTTCGTCGTCGTGTAGCGATAAACCGGGCCTTCGGTGCTCTGCATCTGGATGATGATGCGATCGCCCTTTGCCATTGCTCCTCCTCCTATTCGTGGATCTTGGTGACGACGCCGGCGCCGACGGTGCGGCCGCCTTCGCGGATGGCGAAGCGGAGGCCTTCTTCGACGGCGACGGGCTGGATCAACTCCACCACCATGGTGATGTTGTCACCGGGCATCACCATCTCGGTC
>DATBWD010000159.1:0-2544 GCA_036515015.1 Tepidiformaceae bacterium | reverse complement strand
AATTCGTCCAGGGCATCGGCAACGCCTACAGCGACGAGATCCTCTGGGAGGCCCAGATAAACCCGTACACTTCGCGCCCAAAACTCACCGAGGAAGAGCAGCGCACCCTCTATCAGGCTGCCCATCGCGTCATGGAGTGGGCCACCCCGCTCGTCGCCGGCGCGATGGTCAAGGGCGACACCCTCGACTACGAAGAACGGCGCGACTTCATGCGCGTCCACCGCCTCGGCGGGAAGCCTTGCCCCCGCTGCGGCGCCACCATCACCGAGATCACCGCCAACCAGCGCATCACGAGCTTCTGCCGCACCTGCCAACCCGAAAAGTGACGTCGCCCCCGGCACCCCAAAACGTCAGATGATGCCGCCCACCGTGGCGCCTTCGGCCGGTAACGGAACGCGTCCGATGTGACGCGCCTCGCCGTTAATCGCGTCATTCGTGATCTGGTCGATCACCGCGTCCACCACTTCCTCCGGCTCGATCAGCGGCATGGCTGCGATGGCCGCCTCGAACTGCTTTCGCTCCGCCTCCTCCATCGAACGTACGCGCACACTCTTCCCGATGAGCGGCGTCCGCACGACGCCCGGGCACACACAGTTGAAGCGCACGCCCGACCCTGCCTGCTGCCCGGCGAGGGCCTGCGTGAAGAACACCACCCCCGCCTTTGTCGCCGAATACACCGGGTCGTTCGTCCATGGGCGAAGACCCGCCGCCGATGCCGTGCTCACCACGACGCCCCGGCTCTGCAGCAGCGCCGGCAACGCAATCTGCGTGCCGAGGATCACCCCGAGCAGGTTCGTCCTCACGACGCCCTCGATGCAATCCTCATCGGTCGATGGGAAGTCCGGGGCGCCCGTGGTTATCCCCGCGTTGTTGTGCAGGATGTCGAGTCCACCCCAGCGCGACACCGCCGCCTGCACCATCCGCGTCAAGGCCTCCGCGGAGCCGACATCCGTGTGCAGAAAATATGCCGTGCCGCCCGCCTGCTCGATGGTCTCCAGCGTTTCGATGCCGCCGTCGTCGTCGACATCGGCCAGCAACACCTTCGCGCCGAGGCCGGCCAGCCGCACCGCAGTTGCCCGCCCGATGCCCGAACCGGCGCCAGTCACAATTGCTGATTTTCCGGCGATCTCCATGGCGAGCCCCTCCTCGACGAATCGTGTTCGACTTCTACAACCGGCCATCGCTCCGGGCAACTTTCGCAGTGAGCCACACCCCGGGGCGAGGCCGTACACTCATTTCCAATGACGCCCGAATCCCGCTTCTACTACTCGCAACGGCTCAAGCTCCATTACCTCGTCTGGGGTGATGAAGCGAAACCGCCCCTCCTTCTCATCCACGGGACCCGCGACCACGCCCGCTCATGGGACCCGACCGCCATGGCGCTCGCCGAACACTACTGCGTCTATGCGCCCGACCTGCGTGGCCACGGCGATTCCCAGTGGGCCATCGGCGGCGACTACTCCATCATCGACTACGCACTGGATATCCACGCCCTCGGCGAAGAGATCGGGCGCGCGCCATACACCATCGTCGCGCACTCTCTCGGCGGAGGCGTCGCGCTCCAGTACGCCGGGACCTTCCCGGAGAAGGCCGGCAAGATCGTCACCATTGAGGGACTCGGGGGACTGGGGTGGGCGAGCATGGTTCGCAAGCCGGCTCACGTCCGTATGCGGCGATTTGTCGAAAGCATGCGAAGCCTCGAAGCGCGAAAGCTCCACGTCTACCCGACGCTCGACGCCGCCACCGAGCGCATGATGGAGGCCAATCAGCACCTCACCCCGGAACTTGCCCGGCACCTCACCGTCGAGGGCGCCCGCCCCGGAGACGGCGGCTACACCTGGAAGTTCGATAACTTCACCCACGCTGGCTCGCCCTACGAATTCAACATGGAGGACGCCCGCGACCTCTGGAACCAGATCCGCTCGCCCATCCTCATCATCTGGGGCGAAGAAAGCTGGGGCAGCCGGAACGTCGAACTGGACCTCAGCCCCTTCCACGATGTCCGCTCCGTCCGGGTGGAGGATGCCGGCCACTGGGTGCACCACGACCAGTTCGACACCTTCATTCGCCTCGTGAAGGAGTTCTTGGCCGAATGAAACCGGCGACCCGGCTCGCACCCTTCGCCGCCGTCCTCGCCTTCGCCGCCTTTGTCATGGCCGCATGTGGATCGGGCTCCCCAGGGCCGGCGGCCAACACCCAGCCTCGTCCCGGCGAGACCTCGACGCCCGCCGGCCCCACACCGTCCTCCGTCAACGAACTCGCCGAAGGTCTCGAAGGCGCCTCGCTGCCTGCCGACCTCGCCGATGGGATGTTCCTCGGCAAGCCCGGCGCGCCCCTCACGCTCACCGTGTTCGAGGACTTCCTTTGCCCGCACTGCCTGCGGTTCACCGCGCGCGTCGAGCCGATGATCGTCGAGGAATACGTCCTGCCCGGGAAGGTGCGCCTCGAGTTCCGCAACTGGCCGATCCTCGGGTCCACATCGGTCTCGGCAGCGGCCGCCGCCGAGTGCGCCGCCGGCCAGGACCAGTTCTGGGAATATCAGCG
>DATBWD010000158.1:0-4433 GCA_036515015.1 Tepidiformaceae bacterium | reverse complement strand
ATGATGAAGCTGTCACTCGTCTCCATCACATCGAGGCCGAGGCTGGTGGGGCCCAGCTCCTCGCCGTTGCGAAACGCGGGCAGCCGGCCAAAGCTCTGTTCGAGCAGGCGGTCCATCGCGTTGCGCATCCCGGCGATTTCTTGGAACGGGTCCCAGCGTGCGACGTTTGTAGCCATAGGTTCCTCCTTCCAGAGTGTTTGGTGATCATCGAAAATGATAGAGCACTCCTGCTCAGGCCTGCAAGACCTCTGATAGCTGAATTATCAGACTTCCTTCCTTTTGGAGCTTGATGGTGCTACGCTGAACAAGAAATGGCGAAGAACCTCTACGAAGTGCTCGGCGTGAGCCGCGGTGCCTCCCAAAAAGACATCCGCGCGGCTTACCGTAAGCTCGCCCGAAAACACCACCCGGATGTGAACCCAAACGACCGCACCGCCGAGGCGCGGTTCAAGGAGATCAACCAGGCGCACGAAGTTCTCTCCGACCCCGACAAGCGCAAAAAGTACGACAAGTACGGCGACCGCTGGGAACACGCCGACCAGATAGAAGAGGCCCAGCGCCGCCAGTCCGCTGGTTCGTGGGCCCGCCACGGCCCGGCGAATGGCAGCTACTCCTTCGAAACGTCGGGCGACTTCGGCTCCATCTTCGATAACATCTTCCGGCGGGAACGCGGCGCCGGCCGCGCCAGCCGCCGCGGCCAGGACGTCGAAACTCCCGTCGAAGTCACGCTCGAAGAGGCCTTCCGCGGCACCACCCGGACCGTCTCCCTCCAGTCGGCTGAAGCCTGCCCCACCTGCGGTGGCACGGGCGATGTCGCGGGCGCCATCTGCCATACCTGCGAAGGTGCAGGCCAGGTCCTCAAACCCCGCAGGCTCGAAGTCAAGGTGCCCGCAGGCGTCAGGACCGGCTCCCGCGTGCGGGTCGCTGCTGAAGGCCGCCCCGGCTTCGGCGGAGGCGTCAGCGGCGACCTCTACCTGGTCGTCAGCGTCCTTCCCCATAGCCGCTTCGAACGCAAGGGCGACGACCTCTACAGCGACGTCGATGTCCCGCTCGTGGACGCGGTCCTTGGCGGCGAAGTCGAAGTGCAGACTATGGACGGCCGAATCGCCCTCCGCATCCCCGAACTCACCCAGAACGGGCGCCAGATCCGGGTCGCCGGAAAAGGCATGCCGGCACTCGGCGGCGGCACGAAGGGCGACCTGTTCGTCCGCGTCCGGGTCCACCTGCCCGAGCACCTGACAGCCGAAGAGCGCCGCCTCTTCGAAGAACTCCGCGCCAAGTCGCGAACTGCAGCAAGGAATTGATACCACGAGATGGGAAGGAGGTGACACGCACATGGCGCGAACCCGAAACTCAGAACTGAACGATGGACTGCCGGAGGACGAGCCGTGCTACGTCATCTCCATCGCCGCCCGCCTTGTCGGCATGCACCAGCAGACACTTCGCTACTACGAACGTGCCGGCCTGGTCGAACCCCGGCGGACGTCCGGCAACATCCGTATGTACTCCAACGCCGATATCCAGAAGATCCGCCAGGCCCAGCGGCTCGTCGACGAGCTCGGCGTCAACCTGGCCGGGGTCGACATCATCCTCCGCATGGGCGAACAGATGCGCGCCCTCCGGGAGGAACTGGACACCGTCCGCGCCGAACTCGACCGGCTGCGCAGCACCCGGCTCCCCGCCCCCTACCAGGGCAACAACGCCTGACAACATCTCCGGCGGCCGATGTCGGGGCTGACTCCCCTGCCCTCTACCGCCTTCACCGTTCACACCACACAAGAAACGTGGCCCCTCTCTCGACTGGGCCGCTGGAGGAACCCCAATCATGATGCGGCAAGACCGATTCACCGAGCAGGCACAACAGGTGCTTGCCCAATCACAGGAACTCGTCCGCCACCAGCGGCACAGCCAGTGGGGTGTGCCCCACGTCCTCGCTGCCCTCATCGGCCTCCAGGGCGGCCTGGCCCAACAGGTGCTCAGCCGTCTCAACGTCGATGTCGGCGGACTGCGCCAGCGCGTCGGGGCGCTCCTCCAGGAGATGCCCAAGCTCCAGCACGACGTCGTCCAGATCTACACGACCCCTGAAGTCGTCCGCATGCTCGAAGTCGCCAACGCCGAAGCCGAGCGCCTCAAGGATGAGTACGTCGGCGTCGAACACCTCCTCATCGCCATCGCCGACAACGAAGAGAGCGGCGCGACCCGCATCCTCGCCGAGGCCGGCATCACCAAGGAAGGCATCTACCGCGCCCTCCAGGAGATCCGCGGCAAGTCGCGCGTCACCAGCCCGACCGCTGAATCGAGCTACCAGAGCCTCGAAAAGTACTCCACCGATCTCACTGAGCTCGCGCGCCAGAACAAGCTCGACCCTGTCATCGGCCGCGATGTCGAAATCCGCCGCGTCATGCAAATCCTCAACCGGCGCACCAAGAACAACCCGGTCATCATCGGCGAGGCCGGCGTCGGCAAGACGGCTATCGTCGAAGGCCTCGCCCAGCGCGTCGCCGCCGGCGACGTCCCCGAAAACCTCCAGGACAAGCGCGTGCTCGCCCTCGATATGGGTGCGCTCGTCGCCGGCTCCAAGTTCCGGGGCGAATTCGAGGAGCGCCTCAAGTCTGTCATGGAAGAGGTGAAGCAGTCGCAGGGCGAAGTCATCCTCTTCATCGATGAGCTTCACACCGTCATGGGCGCCGGCGGCGCCGATGGCGCAATCGACGCCAGCAACCTCATGAAGCCCGCGCTCGCCCGCGGCGAACTCCGGGCCATCGGCGCGACTACGCTCGATGAGTACCGCACGCGCATCGAAAAGGACCCGGCCCTCGAACGCCGCTTCGCCCCCGTCTACATCGACGAGCCGACCGTGGACGACACGATCCTCATCCTGCACGGCCTTCGCCCGCGCTACGAAGCACACCACAAGGTCGAAATCACCGACGAGGCGATCGAGGCCGCCGTCCGGCTCTCGAACCGCTACATCACCGAGCGCCACCTGCCCGACAAGGCCATCGACCTCATCGACGAGGCCGCAAGCAAGCACGTTATCGACGCCCAGTCCATGCCCGATGACCTCCGCGACATCCAGAAGCGGCTCGATGACCTTGGCGACAAGGCCGAGGCTGCCGTCCAGAAGGAAGACTACGAACTCGGCGCCCGCATCAAGCAGGAAGTGCTCCAGCTCCAGGAAGAGTACGGCGCCAGGCGCAAGGAATGGGCCGATGAGCACCAGGTAGACCTGCGCGTTACGCCCGAAGACATTGCCGCCCTCGTCGGCCAGATGACCGGCATCCCGGTCGCCCGCCTCGAAGAAACCGAGAGCGAAAAACTCCTCGCGATGGAGGAACACCTCCACGAGCGCGTCATCGGCCAGGAGCAGGCCATCGTCGCCCTCAGCGACGCCATCCGCCGCGCCCGCGCCGGCCTCAAGGACCCCAGGCGCCCGATCGGTTCGTTCATCTTCCTCGGCCCCACCGGCGTCGGGAAGACCGAACTCGCCAAGACCCTCTCCGAGTACATGTTCGACGACGAGGACGCCATGATTCGCCTCGACATGTCCGAGTTTCAGGAGCGCCACACCGTCAGCCGCCTGATAGGCTCACCGCCCGGCTACGTCGGCTACGACGAGGGCGGCGGCCTGACCGAAGCCGTCCGGCGCCGGCCCTACCGGGTCATCCTCTTCGACGAGATCGAAAAGGCCCACCCGGACGTGTTCAACACGCTCCTCCAGATCCTCGATGACGGGCGGCTGACCGACGGCCATGGCCGGACGGTCGACTTCCGCAACACCGTCATCATCATGACGAGCAACCTCGGCACTGGGGTCCAGGAGCGCGCCACCCTCGGCTTCACCCGCCGCAGCGATGGCGAGAACGACTACTCCCGCCTCAAGGAGTCCGTCGAAAAGGCGCTCCGCGAACACTTCCGCCCCGAGTTCCTCAACCGCATCGACGAGGTCATCATCTTCGAACCGCTCACCCGGGCGGAACTCGAAAAGATCGTCGACCTCCTTGCCGCTGAGGTCCGGGAGCGCATGGAAGACCGCGGCGTCGACTTCGAACTGACGCAGGCGGCGAAGGACGAGGTGGTCCGCGAGGGCTACGACCCTGCCTACGGCGCCCGGCCCCTCCGCCGCACCGTCCAGCGGCGCGTCGAGAACGAACTGGCCCGGCGGATGCTGGCCGGAGAGTTCCACGAAGGCCAGTGCGTCGTCGTCGACTTCGCCGACGGCGAGTACCGCTTCACCGCCCGCGACTGCGAACCGCCGCAGGTCCGCGAAGAAGCGACAGCCGCTGCATCCTGACCCGCAGTGTCGTGACGAACGGAGGGGCCGGCACTTGCCGGCCCCCTTCGTGTCCCGCTCGAGGGCGGGATTTGGCGCTAAGCCTCCCGTCTGCCCCGCTCAGGCTCAGCAACGGCTGTTGATGAGCTGGCTCACCAGG
>DATBWD010000157.1:0-4974 GCA_036515015.1 Tepidiformaceae bacterium | reverse complement strand
ACCCCCGGAAGGCACACAACGAAGGCGGCTCATCTGAGCCGCCTTTTCGTTCGTCACATGCCGGACCGCTTCGGCGCTACTCCGCGGTTTCCCCGGACTGGTGCATCAGTTCCATGATCTGCTCGGCGTTTTCGAGCACGGGCATCGATGGGTCGAGCAAGTTCGAGACCCGGCAGCCCCAGTAGAACGAGACGAGCGCCTCCGCCAGGCGCTCCGCCTCGATCGACGCCGAAAACTGACCCAGCGCCTGTGCCGCCTCGATCCGCGCCCGCAGGCCGCCGGCGATGTTCCGGTGCTCGGCGCGCATATTCTCCACCGTCTCGGTGTCGTTGTCGCGGACCGCACTGAGGAGTTGTTCGAGGAACAGCACCGTGCCCATCCGTTCTTCAGGCTGTTCGATGTTCGAAAAGGTGAGGCGCGCGAGCTCGCGCATCTCCTTGCGGGGATCCCTGGAGTCGGGGCCGCCCTTGGTCCACTGCTCCTTGATGAGCATGCCCGTTTCGGTCATGCAGAACCGCGCGAGTTCATCCTTGCTGGGGAAGTAGCGATAGATCGCCCCGGGCGAAATCCCGGCCTCCGCGGCCACCTCGGCCATCGTCGCCGACCGGATGCCGCGCGTGGAGAACACGCGGCAGGCCGCCTCGACGATGCTCAGGCGGCGAGCCTCCAGGTGGCCGCTCGGGACCTTCGGCACCTTACCTCGCACTCCCCACGACGCTGCCACTGCCCGGGTGGAGGATGTCCTTCGGCGTCGCGGCGGGCCGTGATTCGGCGAGGCCCTGGGTGCCAAGGCGCAGCCGGGCACGGGCCTTGTTCAGCGCCCGCTCGAGGCGGTCGACCGTCTTCGCGTCGTACCAGTTCATTCGCTGGGCGGTTTCCATTTCCCGGAATTGCAATTCCTGGCGTCGTGCTTCAGCCATAAGTTCGAGCATGATTCTAACCCTCCTGAGGGATCGTGTGGCAGATGGTGAACAGCGCTTCAATGAAGCTCCATTCACTAAATGAATGTTCATTCATTATTCTGCCCGTGTCAATACCTTCGACCGATCCTTCACAAAAGAAAAGGGGCTCCCTTCGCGGAAGCCCCCTTGGTGTGCCACGCCTGATGAACGCTACCGGCGGTAGGTCATCTCCCGCAGCCGGCGGATGCGCTCCTCCATCGGCGGATGGGTGCTGAACAGGTTCTGCATCCCGCCGCCCTTGAAGGGGTGGACGATGTAGAGCGCCGAGACGGCCTCGTTGTTCGGGGTCGCCTCCATCGGCCGCATCGCGACCCCCTGGTGCAACTTCTCGAGCGCGCTGGCCAGCGCCTCCGGGTCGTGTGTCACTTCGGCGCCAGTCCTGTCGGCCGAATATTCGCGCGTCCGGCTGATGCCAAGCTGGATGAGCGTGGCCGAAATCGGCGCCAGCAGGATGATCGCCAGCATGATGAACGGATTCCCGCCCTGGCGCCGGCCGCCGAAGATGCTGCTCCACATCAGGATCTGCGCGATGAGCGAAATCGCGCCCGCAATCGTCGCGACGATCGAACTGGTGAGGATGTCGCGGTTCTTCACGTGGCCCATCTCGTGGCCGATGACCGCCCGCAACTCGCGCTCGGTCAGGATCCGCTGGATGCCGGTCGTCACGGCCACGACAGCCTTCTGCGGGCTGCGGCCGGTCGCGAACGCGTTCGGCGAATCGTTCTGGACAACGAAGACGCGCGGCATCGGCATGCCGGCGAGGTTCGCCACCTCGCGCACCATCGAGTGGAGTTGAGGTGCTTCGGCTTCCGAAACTTCGCGCGCGCCCGCCATCTTGAGCGCGAACTTGTCGCTCCACCAGAAGGCCACGAAGTTCATGATCCCGGCGAAGACGAGGAAGATGGCCGCTCCCCCGATCCCGCCAATATACCCACCGACGGCCACCAGGATGCCCGTCAGGAGGGCCAGCAGCACAGTCGTTTTCAGGAAATTCATCGTTGTTTGGATACCTCCGAGTGAGTCCATTATAGAAGGTCTGCCAACCCGTCATCGGTAAAGTTGCCTTCGAACCCGCGGCGGCGGTCCTGCTCGACTTGCCGTGACCGCAGAAGCGCCTATGCCGGGCGCTCGATACGATAGGCGGCGAACCTCTTCCCCCGGGTGCCCCCATGCAACTCTTCCTCGATACCGCCTCCATCACCGAGATCCGCGAGGCCGCCCGCTACGGCGTCATCTCCGGCGTCACCACGAACCCCTCGCTCCTCGCGAAGGAAGGCGGCGTCAGCTACAAGCAGCGCATCCTCGAAATCGCCGAGGTCATCGACGGCCCCATCTCCGCCGAATGCGTCCGCTCCTCGGTCGAAGACATCGTGGCCGAAGCGCGCGAACTGGCCTCGTGGCACCACAACGTCGTCGTGAAGATCCCGATCAACGGCCCCGGCCTCGAAGCCATCCACCGCTGCAGCGCGGAAGGCATCCGGGTGAACGTCACCCTCATCTTCTCCGCGAACCAGGCGCTCCTGGCCGCGCTTGCTGGGGCCGCGTTCCTCAGCCCCTTCGTCGGCCGCATCGACGACACCGGCTCCGATGGCATGGACGTCGTCCGCCAGTGCGTCGACATCGTCGAGACGCACAACCTGCCCGCCCGGGTCCTCGCCGCGAGCCTCCGCCACCCGATGCACGTCACCCAGGCGGCGCTCGCCGGCGCCCACATCGCCACCATCCCGCCCGCCCTCATCGGCCAGATGTTGAAGCACCCCCTGACCGACGTCGGCATCCAGCGCTTCCTCGACGACGCCCGGACAGCGGGGCTTTTGTAGGGAGGAGGGATGAGGGAGGAGGGAGGAGTCCGCTCCGGGCATCCTTCCCCAAAGAGTCAGTCCGGTCCGCGGGACACAAGGCTGGACTGCGATCGGAGCCGCCGGGCGAGTGACAGCAGCATGGCGCTCACTTCGCTGATTCGTGGCTCAAGCACCGTGATCATCTCGGGCGAGATATACCTCCGTTGCCCCGCCGTGAAGAGCCACGTGTCGAGTTCGTACAACGAGCCGCGCGCACGATCGAGAAACGCCGCATAGTCCAGCGGGGTGCTTCGTCCGTTTCCCTCTGCAATGTTCGCAGGCACCGACAGCGCCGCCCGGCACATCTGGTCTCGAAACGAAAACCGGCTCGCCAGCCCGGGCCCATCCGCCAGGTCCAGCACGTCCATGGCCAGCGCTTGAGCTTTCTGCCAGACAAGCAACTGCCGATACGGGAGCGGTGCCACGGCGCCGATTCTACGGAGCGTCACTCTTCCCGTCAGTCATCGGCCAAACTCCATTGGGCAAGAGGCCACCGAATCTGACTCCTCCCTCCTCCCTCATCCCTCCTCCCTTCCCTTAAGCTTCGATCTGTATGCGAATCGGTCTCATCTCCGACACCCACATCCCCGAGGCGCGCCACGAACTCTGGCCCCAGGTGTTCGACGCCTTCGCCGGGGTCGATGCCATCCTCCACGCCGGCGACATCCACGACCTCGTCGTCATCGACCAGCTCCACGACATCGCCCCCACCTATGCCGCCCGCGGCAACGGCGACGACGGCTCCGGCGGACGCCCCATCCAGCCCTTCGACAAGCGCCTGCGCGAGGCGTGGGTGCTCGAATTCGGCGGCCTCACCATCGGCATGACCCACGACCTGCCCATCCCCGAATACCCGCCGCACCTCACCCTCGAACGCGCGCTCCAGCGCTACTTCGGCCGGACGGACCTCGATGTCGTCATCTATGGCGACACCCACGTCGAATCGATCGACCACATCAACGGGACACTCTGCGTGAACCCCGGTTCGCCGACCTACCCGCACAACCTCGACACCCAGCTCGGCACCATCGGCTTCCTCGAAATCAGCGGCGGCCAGGCCGAGGCCACCATCTGGCAACTCACCGACGACGGCATCGCCCCGTTCGACTGGTCGAAATGGAAGCGCCCCTGGTAGGGGCGAGTGCCTGGTGCTTAGTCCTTGGTGCTTGGTGGGGGGGGCGATTACGGGCTAAGCACCAAGCACCAAGCACTCGGCACTAAGTAAGTTGGTCGCCCCCCTCGCCGAACTGCTCGATGATCTTGCGCATCATCTCGTCGAGTTGTTCCTGCGTGATGCCCATCCGCTCCATGGTGCTGCGCATGAGCCGCTGCACCTCTTCCATGTCCTCGCGGATGAGCGCGTCGGCCAGTTCGAGTTGCGTCTCGATGGCGAGGAACCGTTCGCGCCGCTGCGTCTCGCTCTCCGTCGCGAGGATGGTCGACATCAGGCGCGTGAAGAGCGTGGTCGTCCGGGCGATGCGGATGCGGTCGTCGTGGTGTGGCGGGAACTCCCCCGTTACCGCGACCTCGAGCCCGGTCCGCTTATCTGTCGCCGCGTACTGTTCCGACATCCCCCCGAGGATACCACCGCGCCATCGCAGCGGCCGGGCGCGCCGCCGTGGGAGTACAATCCCCCCAACAGGCGCCCGCTTCGTCCGAAGCGCCACCAGCGTCGCCCCTCCCGGGCGGCGCTTCGTGGTTTGTTTGGGGGGATCCGAGGACTTGTTGGGGGCATGCGCACAGGTTCGTTAGCGTGTAGAAAGACGGCAGGATCACCCTGACAGTGGGGCATCGCAGTGGAACGTCTCTCGAACCTAATCACGAAGCCTTATTTCGAAGGTTGGGCGGAAGAGGCCAGAATTGCGTTCGAAGAGATCTACAGCGGCTCAACCGGTCGCTACCCGTCACGAGCCAATTCGGCCATGGCAATCCGCGCTCCGGGCATTACTCCCGACAGCGGTGTTCCGTTTGCGGCGCTTATTCACCCAAGCAATGCGAACAGCGGCGGTTACGGCGGAATGAGTTTCGTGCTCTTTCCGGTGCCCGACTACCCTCCGATGATTGCGATGGTTGTGGGCACCCTAGGTATCAGCCCCGATGACGACGTGCTCGGGCGTCCCGGTCACGCGCGATGGGTGGCCGCCATTTGTCGCTGGCTCAACCAGCAGGAA
>DATBWD010000156.1:0-3233 GCA_036515015.1 Tepidiformaceae bacterium | reverse complement strand
AGAGTGTCCGCATCGTGTCGGTGCCATAGCCGCCGTCCCAGCACGACTTCTCGCCGAGCGCAATCCCGAGGATCGCCGAGCGGTTCTCCGGCGCATCACCGTGCAGGCCGGCGCCGCCTACAAGTACCCCGTCCGAAAGCCGTTCGACGGCGAATTCGGCAGCCGCGTAGGACATCTGGCCGATACGTTCGATGAACTCTCGCTCCTGGCGGTGCGATATGGGGTAGCGCAGGCTCAGGTGCTGCGTCACCTCCGGGTCGTTGAACCACTGAAACAGCAGCGGTTCGTCTTCCGGTTCGCGTGCGCGTAACCGGATCAGCTGGCCTTCGAACGGCGATTGCATCATCGTGCTCCTCGTTGCGGCCCCCGGAAACGAGAAAAGCCCACCGGGTGGGTGGGCCTTCAGTGCTTTCGGATGCCGGTATTCCTATGGCGAAGGGGCCCACAGCGGGGTGCGGCCGGCGGTGTTCATGCCGGACGAATCCTTGGCTGCGTTGTGCGTCCCGTGCGCCATCAGGTGCCGAATAGTAGGCCATCGACGTGCCCGCTGGCAATCGGGCATCCCGGGCAAAGAGAAGGGCCCGCTCGTCGAGCAGGCCCCTGGTTGGTATTCGAACTACGGCTCAGATGAACAGCGGCCCGAAGACCACCGCCACGATCGACATCAGCTTGAGGAGGATGTTGAGCGCCGGGCCGGAGGTGTCCTTGAAGGGGTCGCCCACGGTGTCGCCCACGACGGCGGCCTTGTGCGCATCCGAGCCCTTGCCGCCGAGGTGTCCGGCCTCGATGTACTTCTTGGCGTTGTCCCAGGCGCCGCCGGCATTCGCCATCATCAGCGCCAGGACCGCGCCGGAAACGATCGCCCCGATGAGCAAGCCGCCCAGCGCCTCCGGCCCGATGACCGCGCCGACCACGACCGGGACGATCACCGCGAGGGCGCCGGGGAGGACCATCTCCCGGATGGCGCCATCAGTCGAGATGGCGACCGCGCGCGCGTGGTCCGGTTCCTCCGTGCCGTCCATGATGCCCGGGTGTTCGCGGAACTGGCGGCGCACTTCGTTCACCATGGCCATGGCGGCCCGGCCGACCGCACCCATCGTCAGCGCGGCGAACACGAACGGCATGAGCCCGCCGAGGATGAGCCCGATCATCACCTCGACTTCGAGGATGTCGATGGCTTCGATGCCGACCACGGTCGCATACGTGACCATCAGCGCGAGGGAGGTCAGCACGGCCGAACCGATGGCGAAGCCCTTCCCGGTCGCGGCGGTGGTGTTACCGAGCGAATCGAGAGCGTCGGTGCGCTGGCGTACCTCCGGGGGCAGGTGGGCCTGCTCCGCGATGCCGCCGGCGTTGTCGGCCACGGGGCCGTAGGCGTCGGTGGCGAGGGTGATGCCGAGCGGGGCCAACATCCCGACCGCTGCGAGGGCGATGCCATAGAGTCCCGCGAGTTCGAAGGTGATCCAGATGGCCGCAACGAGCGTGAGGATCGGGACGGCGGTGGAAAGCATGCCCAGTCCCAGGCCACCAATGATGATCGTCGCGGGGCCGGTTTCCGCCGTCTTCGCGAGGTTCTGCGTCGGCCTGAACTCGTAGGCGGTGTAGTACTCCGTTACCGTGCCGATGATCTGGCCGGCGAGGAGACCGACGAGCACCGCCCAGAAGAGGACGAAGGGCAGGTCGAGAATGAAGAGGGCCACGGCCGTGCTTGCGAGCACGAGGGCGCTCGCCGAGAAGATCCCCGTCCGGAGTGCCCAGAGCAGGCGACCCATGGTGGCGTCCTCGCTGGTCCGCACGAGGAACGTGCCGATGATGGACGAGAAGATCCCGAGCCCCATGATCAGCAGCGGGAGGACGAACGCGTTCGAGGTGTAGGTGTCGGTCGCACCCGGGTCGAACGGGGCGTTCTGCCCGAATTCGGCGCTGACGCCCGTGACGGCGATGGCGCCCAGCGCCATTGTCGCCACGATCGAACCGGTGTACGACTCGAACAGGTCCGCGCCCATGCCGGCCACGTCGCCCACGTTGTCGCCCACGTTGTCGGCGATGGTCGCCGGGTTGCGCGGGTCGTCTTCGGGGATGCCCGCTTCGACCTTGCCGACGAGGTCGGCGCCAACGTCGGCGGCCTTCGTGTAGATGCCGCCCCCCACGCGGGCGAACAGCGCGATGGAGGAGGCGCCAAAGGCGAAGCCCGTCAGGGGCTGCACATCTTTGGTCGCGAGATAGATAAGGGTCAGGCAGACGACGCTGATGCCCGTGACCGTGATGCCCATGACGCCGCCGGAAGAGAACGCCACCCGCAGCGCCGCGTTCAGCCCTTCGCGCGCCTTCGCGGCCGTCCGCACGTTCGCGCGGACCGCGACATACATGCCCACGTAGCCGGCGGTTGCCGAAGCGAGCGCGCCGATGATGTAGGCGATGCCCGTCCGCGGGAAGTCAGTCAGCTCCCCGCGCTGTTCGCCGAAGCGGTCCAGCACGTCGTAGTCGACGAACACGATTAGGACCGCGGCCACGATGACCACGAAGACCGCGAGGAACGAGTACTCGCGCTTCAGGAACGCCGACGCACCCTGTTGAATGGCGGCGGCGATCTTGCGCATGGTTTCATCGCCCTCGTCCTCGGCGAGCACCCGCCGCGTCAGCACCACTGCGAACAGGAGCGCGACAATGCCGGCGGCAAGCGCAATCAATAGGTTTTCCATCTGCTGTCCATCCTTTGGCGGTTCGCCCCATCTGCCCCGCGGCACTCCCCGCAACGATACCGTGCAGGTGACCGCACCTGTCTTCGCTCACAGCTCACTGAAAGTCGCCGCCGGGCATCAGGGAAAGGCCGAAAGCCTGTCGAAAGCCGATTCTACTGGCATTCACACTCCATTCCAGTCACTCCCCCGCGCGTACTACAGTGAGAGCATTCGGAGCGAGAGGACGGTCCTGCTGTGCGCGAAGTTGCTGAACTGAACGGGGACGGGATCGCCGCCGAGTTGCGCGATGCCATACACGCGCTCAACGAGGCCCTCGGCGGCCCGCTTTCCTTTCGCCCCGTCGATTGGTCGGTGGAGCGAAGGGAGTCTGACCCCCCCTCGCTCGACGAGGGGATCGAACTCACGCGCGAACTCGGGGCGGCGATGAAGTACCCGACCGTGACCGAGACCGTCAGCCCGAACCAGGTGCTGCGCGACCGGCTGGGTCTGGCCGTTATCCACCGCCCCTGTCGCAGCTACCCCGGCGTCAGC
>DATBWD010000155.1:0-2221 GCA_036515015.1 Tepidiformaceae bacterium | reverse complement strand
CGGAGGCTCTGGGCAAACGCCAGCTCCCGCTCACCGAGGACGATCGCGCCGAGTGCGAAGGCCGCGGCGTACTTGCCGGCGGTGGAGGCGAGACCGGTGGAGCGGTTCTTGTCATCGAACAGGCCTTGAGGCTTCCCGGTACAGGGGTAGACCGGCCGGAAGCCCCCCCGTCCCCAGCCGTAGTCCGACGAGTCGGTGGTCGGCAGGTCCCAGAAGGCATGGTCGCGGTCGTCGCCCAGCTGGTTCAGGAGCAGGTCGTCCTCGGGGTACATGCGGAGCAGCCACTCGAGACCCCAGCGGGCCTCGTCCAGCACGTCGGGCATACCGTTCGAGCCGGGCAGGCCGCTCGCGTCGAAGTGGTCGCCAAACACCCGTGGGTGATCACGGAAGGCCGTGAGCAACATGATGGTGGCGTGGGCCGACGTGGTACCGTATTGCAGGTAATCCGAAGCGTCCGCCCAGCCGCCGCTCACCGGGATAAACGCGCCGCTGCGCGTGGGATGGTCCACCAGGATGGCGTCGCTCTGCTGGTGCACCGAGTCCCGGAAGACCGGGTTGAATCCCGACCGTTGCTCCCGCAGGTAGGCGAGCAGGGTGTCGGCCGCGCCCAGGTAGGCGTCGGGCGTGATCCGGATCGTGGGTGACCTGACATCAGCGGCGACGACACGGTAAGAGCCCGGGATCTGCAGCGACGAAAAATCCAACCGATAGGTCTCCACGCACGGGCCGAACGCTCCGGCCGGTTGTGCCGCCTGGGCCCGCAGGACCGGACGTCCCGTCGTATCCGTCACCGTGAAGCGCTCCACGGCACGGTGCTTCAGGGCGCAGGCCACGGCCACTTTGGGTGCGGCTGGGAGATAACCGATTTGGTTAACACGAATGAACAGCGCGGAATCCGGCCGGTCGCCGGCTGCCGTGGCAGTCCCGGCCTGGAGCAGTGACGCGGCGGCGCCAAGCACCCACAGGGAGGACGAGAAGATCACCGAGGATTCCTTCGCCCTCGAACCTGGCTTCCCATTCTGACTTCCGCCAGGGTCCTGGACCTCCACCCCGTCGCGCGAGGGCGGACGGCGAGGTTGTATATATGCGGGGTCACTGACGGGGGACGACCATGGCTGACGGGATCGGGTGGCTGGCAACGGCTGTTGTGGTGAGCTCGTACTTCTTCAGGCAGCCGGCCACGCTGCGTCGCATCCAGAGCGTGGGCGCCCTGACGTGGTTGGTGTACGGAGTGCTGATCCACGAGCCACCCGTGGTCGTGGCTAACGTGATCGTCGCCGGCACCGCGTTGTGGTCGTCATTCAGACGGCCGGGCGCAGGGGGTGAGGCCCGGCATCGGAAGTAATCGGGACGGCGGGATGTGCTGCGAAGCAGAGCGAGGCCGCGAAGCGACCGCAGCTCCACCTGCGACGCCCTGAACCCCATGCGGGTCAGGGAAAACCGTGAAAACGACAAGTTGTCGGCTTTCAACGACTTCCGAGCATCGGGTCCGGCATCCTGCCGGGTGGCATGCCGGACCTTGCCGAGAAAACCGGCGACCCGAACGGAAACCGTCTGACCCCTGAAGGGGGATCAGTCACGCATCCGCCGAGCCGCCGCTTCCAGCGGCATCCCGCCGTCCCGACGAACGGGACGGACAGTGCTCGGCATGGGTCGAAGAACGCGAGCGCCACGACGGCATGGTGCCGTGGAGCTGCTGCGGGTCCGACCCGTCCTCGAAGGTTCGGACCCGCCCGGTTCCGCAAGCATTCCATCGAGACGGTCTTCATCGAACCGCCGATCGTTGGCTCACATCCTGGGAACCTCCACCACGTAGATGTCATGCCCGGAGACAAACAGCAGGCGTTTCCCGTCGGGTGAGTACTCCAGGTTCACGAAGGGGTAGGCCACCAGGGGCGGATCCGTGAGCACCGCGCTGTGCGTTCCGGTTCTGAGGTCCTGCAGGATGATGTTCGAGAAGGATTGGCCGGCCGAGAGGAACGCGAGCGTCCGGCCATCCGGAGACGGAGCCGGCTCTCCATAGTTCTCCCAGCCCTCTTCGCGACCGGTGATTTCCGTCGCGGGCTCTCCGGTTGCCGCATCGACCGTGTAGATGCCGAAACCGCCAGGCCTGGGATCGACCGACACGAAGTAGATCCGCTCGCCATCCGGGGACCATGCCGGCTGATGCTGCCACTCGCCTTCGAAGGCGAGCCGGACGGCCGGCGGCCCGGTCAGCTCG
>DATBWD010000154.1:0-4556 GCA_036515015.1 Tepidiformaceae bacterium | reverse complement strand
CGGCCGCTTTACGCTGTAAATGGCGGGTAAGTACGTCAATTGCTGGCCCAGATCGGCCGGATGTACACTTCAACCTGTCCCGTGGGCCACACGTCCCGGGTAGTAAGGTGGCCTGCCCGACCTATGCACCCCCAGCCTTCTACTGAACCCGGCCTGGCCGAACGCACGGCGCGCGTTGCAGTTGTCGCTTTCCTGCTGCTCGCGCTCGTGACCCTCGCGTTCGCACTGGGTTTCGGGGTAAACGACCTCACTAGCGACGACTCCTCCGCCAGCGGCGCGCCGGCGGCGTCCGTGCCGGACAACTCCACCGAGGGCGACGTGGGGCGGGTGGTCGAAGAAGTCTGTTCGCTGCTCGAGTCCCAGCACGTCGAAAGAGCGACCTTCAGCATCGAGGACTGCCGCGACGCGGCGATCAGCGGCATCATCACTGCGCTAAACGACCCGCATACCGCCTACCTACGCCCGAGGAACTGCAGCAAGGCGCCCTCGACCTGAGCGCAACCTACCAGGGCATCGGCGCCAGCGTCACGGACCGCAACGGCGTCATCGAAATCATCACGCCCTTCCGGGACTCCCCGGCGGAGCAGGCCGGCCTTCGCGCCGGCGACATCGTGCTCGAAGTGGACGGCGAACGCACCGACGGCTGGACCGACCAGCAGGCGGTCCAGCGTATTCGCGGCCCAAAGGGAACCCCGGTCACGCTGACGGTCCAACACACCGATGGCAGCACCGAGACCATCACCATCACGCGCGGCGACATCGAAATTGAGAGTGTCTTCACCGTCCCGAACCTCGAAGTAATCCCGGGCGAGAGCGGCGAACTGTTGGTCGACCGCGAAGGGAACGAAGTGAAGGACATCGGGTACGTCCATATCGCGCAGTTCCATGAGCGGACACTGGATGAACTCCGCGAGAAGCTGAAGGACGTTGAGAGCAAGTACACCGGACTCATCATCGACGTCCGCGCCAACCCGGGCGGGCTGCTGAGCGCGACCGTCTACGTCGTCGACGAATTCCTGGAGTCCGGCGACATCCTCTCCGAAGTCGACGCAAACGGCCAACGCCAGACGTGGAGCGCCCGCTCCGGCGGGGTCGCCACCAAGATCCCAATCGTCATTCTCCAGGACCAGTCGAGCGCGAGTGGCGCCGAGGTGCTCGCCGCGGCCCTCCGCGACAACGATCGGGCAAAGATCGTCGGGACACGAAGCTTCGGCAAGGGCACGGTCAACCAGCTGCAAGAGCTGAAGAACTGCCCCGAGCCGAACCAGTGCGGCGCCGTCTACATTTCGGTCGGACGCTGGCTCACCCCGGACGGCGAGGAAATCGAAGGTGTCGGTGTGAAGCCCGACATCGAGCTGGAAATGACCGCCGACGAATACATCGAGCAGGGCGACATCCAGCTCTTCAAGGCCATCGAAATCCTGCGCGGGAACTGACCGCCGTATACACTTCGATCCAGGACACGGCCCCGGCAGTACCGGGGCCGTTTCGGTGCACCCCATGAGTGATTCGACCATCGCCCAGAACCGCCGCGCCCGCCACGACTACGAGTTCCTGGCGAAGTTCGAAGCGGGCATTGCGCTCACCGGCGCCGAAATCAAGTCCGTGCGCGACCACAAGGTGCAACTCCAGGGCGCCTATGCGCGCGTCCGGGATGGCGAGGTGTGGCTCGAGGACATGCACATCGCGCCCTATGCGAATGCGGGATACGTGCAGCAGAACCCCACTCGCGACCGGAAGCTCCTGTTGCACCGCAAGGAGATCGCCAGGATCGATGAGATGCTCGGCGAGAAGGGACTCACGCTGATCCCTCTGTCGATGTACCTGAAGCGCGGAAAGGCCAAGGTCGAACTGGGCGTCGGCCGCGGTCTTAAGCGTTATGACAAGCGTCAGAAGATTGCCGAGCGCGATGTTGAGCGGCAGCTGGCGCGGGCGGTGCGTCGCAACGCCTGACGAACGCATGTGCTATACTGTTCGGACGGGCAGTTGTCTGCCCGCAAACTTGTGGGGACGAAAGGATTCGACAGGGGGCTAGGTAGCCGGGTAGCAGGCCGAGGTTGGTTGTCACCCTCGTTAATCAGGCGACCAAAAATAGTTGGCAATCGTCAACTCGCTCTCGCCGCTTAAATAGCGACGACGTCTCGTAGAGCCCTCGCCCTGGTGGGGTTGTACAGAGACGCTGCAATGCCAGGGTGCCGCGGTTCGACGCCGATGCCGACCGCGAAAGACTCATCGGCTGGCCGGTTTGCATGGGGACCACCACTGTAGCAGCCGGCGAGATCCCAATCGGTGGGAAAGCCTGTAGGACAACTCGGAGCTGAACCTTTCTGGACCGGGAGTTCAACTCTCCCGCGTCTCCACCAACCGCAAACGAACGAAGGGGCCATCGCGGCCCCTTCGCTGCGTCTGGCTTCGGGTCAGGCCCTTTGTCAGGGAACCTCTGTCGAGGGAGGCACGGGAGGCTGCGGGTATTGTTTGTAGAAGTCCGGGTCGATGCCCTCGCCTGCAACGAAGCCGTCGCTGAGGTCGCAGGAAGGGTCCGGCGGCACGTACCACCAAGTCGGGTCGATCGTCTTGAGTCTGTCGTTCACGTAGCCGCCGCCGAGAGCAATGCGGCCGCCCACCGGATACTCCCACCCGTCAACTTTGAGTACCTGGCGACGTTTGTCCCAACTTGCGTTCACGGAGTGGAGCGCCAGGAAAGTCCGTTCGGGCCCGGACTCCATATAGAGGCAGTTTCCTTCCCGAACGAGGGTGCCGGAGCCGATGGCCAGCATGTAACCGTATTCCGTCGCGTCTGGCTGACCCCAGAGAGCCAGTGGGTTGTCGGGGTCGTCGGCCGGGTGAGTGGGCGTTGGCGTCGCGATCCACTGGGATGGGGTGGGCGTGTCCGCCGACTCAACGGGTGCAAGCGGGGAGTCATCGGCGCCCGAAAGGGCGAGGGCCACGGCCACGATGGCAATTCCCGCAGACAGTGCAGCCGTGCCAGCAAACCATTTGAGCGGGCCGACCATCGCAATCCATCGGCGAAGTCGGCTTGTCGCCCGCGACTCCTCGCGCCACCAGCCGGCGATTTCCTCGCGCGAGTTGAGGCCGAGTTTCGAAAGGATCTCCCGAACGTGCCACTTCACCCCGTCGAGCGTGATCTGGAGTTCGTCGGCTATCTGCGGGTTGGTGAGGCCGCGGGCCACCAGGCCGGCGACCTCCTGCTGTCGCTCCGTCAGGCGAGCCCGGAACGCCTGATCCCGGCGAATGCGCGCGTCCATGAGGCGAGGATATGCACGCCCCCAGTCCTGCGCACTACTCTATGGCCTGTATGCCGCCTCGTAATGTATCGGCGGCTGCTATGCCGAAGTTGGGGATGCCGCGCGCTTTCCTTCGATAATCGCGTCGAGTTCGACCTTCAGGCGGTCGATGACCGTGTCGTAGGGAAACGCGCCGATCTCCTGCTCGCCCTTCTTCAGGTTCACGAACGTCGGCGCGCACCAGAGGCCCAGGTCGGCGTCGTCCGTCTCGCCCGGTCCATTGACCCTGCACCCCATGACGGCAATGGTTATGTCGTATTCCTTCGCGTAGGCGGTCATCTCTTTGACTTTGAAGGCGAGGTCGACGAACGCCTCGTTTTCCACGCGACTGCAACTGGGGCAACTGATGATGTTGAGCCCGCTGTCCAGGAACTGCGGCACCGAGCGGAACCGGCCCGCCTCGATGTCGGCGATGATCTGCTGGCCCGCTTCCACCTCCCGCCACTTCTCGGCGAAGGGAAGCGTGAGAGAGACGCGAATCGTGTCGCCGATCCCTCGCGAGAGCAACTGTTCGAAGGCGATGCGCGTCTTGACGACCCCGTCCGGCAGCATGCCCGCCTCAGTGACACCGAGATGCAGCGGTACGTCGGGCCGCGCGGCCGCGAACCGCGTATTGCCGTCGATGACCTTGCGGGGGTCGCTGTCCTTTAACGAGACGACGTAACGGTCCCAGCCGAGGTCGTCGAGGTAACGGCAGTGCTCGAGCGCGCTCTCCACCATCGCCGTCACGCCTTCGAGCCCCGCCGGGTCTGCGCCCTCGAACCGCGCCTGCATCTCGGGATCGACCGACCCACAGTTCACACCGACTCGAATGGCACAATCGTGCTTCGCCGCGTTCTCGACGATGAAAGCGACCTTGTCGCGCACGGGCTTGTTCTTCTCGTGGTGGTAAAGGTGGCCGGGGTTGTACCGCACCTTGTTCACGTGCGGCGCGACCTGGGCGACCAGCCGGTAGTTCTCCTGCAGGTCGACCACGAGGTTCGCCTCTGGTACCCGGCCGCGAATTTCAGCGAGGCACGCCACGTCCTTTGTGCTATCGACCGCGATGCGGACAAGGCCGGCGCCGGCGCCATGCAGCATTCGCGCCTGTGCGGTGGTCGCCTCGATGTCCTGGGTGCGCGTTGCGCACATGGACTGCACGACGATCGGGTTGCCACCACCGATGATGACGCTGCCTGCACGGACCGGACGGGAGGACGCTCGCTTCACTGTTTTCGAGTGTATCAGCCGGTTTCTATCCGGTCGTTAAGG
>DATBWD010000153.1:0-5152 GCA_036515015.1 Tepidiformaceae bacterium | reverse complement strand
GAGCAGGCGCCACTGGTTCCCGGCCTCGATCTCGATGAGACCTGGCTGTTGCTGGAGCCTCGTCGCGCCTAGCTGCCATTGGCTCACAACAGTGGCCGGTGGCGTTGATATGGCAGTCGTTGTGGCCGGCTCATCTTCGGGCGAGCCGGATGTCCAGTCGGCGCCGCCGAGGGTCACGAATACGAGAAACGCTCCGGCGACGACCGCCACTGCGGCCGTTCCCGCCAGCGCCACACCCCCGCTCGACGGGAGCCATGCGAGCACGCGTCGGGATGACGATTGCTGGTCTCTCCAGAGCCGCACCGCCTCTTCGCGCGAGTCGACCCCGAGCCGGCCGAAGATCTCGCGAACGTGCCACTTCGCCCCTTCGAGCGACAGGCCGAGTCGGTCCGCGATCTCGGCGTTGGTGCGGCCGCGCGCCATGAGGTCTAGGACCTCGCGCTGGCGTTCGCTCAGGGCCGTGCGGATGGAGGGGTCGTTTGCCGCGCGTCGCCGTCCCATTTCCGCACGGTAACCTCCGAAAGTCGTCTGTGCCCTACACTATGACAAGAATCACAAACTGGCATCGACTGCCCAGTGTTCGACTCCTGAACACCAGGGTTCCGCGCGCCGTCCCGGCCGCCGCGGCCGCAGAGAGCACGAAGTTCCTTCCCCGATCCCTCCCGCTTTCCGGGCCCAATGACCCATACTTGAACGAGCGCGACCTCGTCGCCGCACATCTCCCAACCCGGAGAAAGCCCCATGTGCCGAAGCATCAAGACCCTTCGCGGCGCCGAACCTGCGACTGACGACGACATCAACGCCGCCGCCCTCCAGTTCGTCCGCAAGATCAGCGGCTACCGCCAGCCCTCCCGCGCCAACGCCGAAGCCTTCGATGCCGCCGTCGACGAGATCGCCCAGGCCTCGCGCCGCCTCCTGGCCGGCCTCCGCCCCGGCGCCCGGGCCTAACCCTCGCTCGGTTCTTCGTCCTCGGGCCACCAGCGGTAGACCCGCAGGTCGATCCGGTCCTCCCGGTCGAACACCACGCCCTCGTGCTCCAGCAGGCTCCGCTGCAGGTCCGCCGCGCTCCCCCGGTTCTTCAGGCTGATGCCCCCACGCACGTTCACCACGCGCCACCACGGCACGTCAGTATCCCCGGGTAGCGAGTGCAACGCATACCCCGTCGCCCGCGCCGCGGCCGGCGCGCCGCACATCAGTGCCACCTGCCCGTACGTCACCACCCGCCCCCGGGGCACCTGCCGCACCACGTCATACACCCGCAGGTAATACGAAGGCGCCCCACCCCTGCTGTCGTCCTTGCTCACAACCCGTATTATGCCGTCTCACCATGACAGAGCAGCCTGCCACCGCTCTCGCCGGCATCCGCGTCCTCAACGTCGGCCAGATCCTCGCCGCCCCCTTCTGTTCCACCCTCCTCGCCGAATTCGGCGCCGAAGTCATCAAGGTCGAACTCCCCGGCGTCGGCGACCCCAACCGCGGCAACCTCTCCTTCGCCCAGGACAACCGCAACCAGAAGTCCGTCACCATCGACTTCCACCAGGAGGCGGGGCAGGCGCTCTTCTGCCGCCTCGCCGACGTGTCCGACATCGTGGTCGAAAACTTCCGGCCCGGCACGCTCGAGCGCTTCAACCTCGCCCCCGATACCCTCCGCGAGTCCAACCCCGGCCTCATCGTCGTCCGCTTCAGCGGCTACGGGCAGACCGGCCCGTATCGCGACCGCGCCGGCTTCGACCGCGTCGCTCTCGGCTTCTCGGGCATCACCTACGTCACCGGCTACCCCGACCGCCCACCCGTCCGCCCGGGCTACTTCGTCGCCGACTACGGTTCCGGCGTGTTCGGCGCCTTCGGCGCACTCGCAGCCCTGCAGGCCCGGAACCACACCGGCCGGGGCCAGGATGTCGATGTCGCTCTCTACGAATCTGTCTGGCGGATGAGCGGCTCCCACGCCGCCGCCTATGGGAAGACCGGCGCGAACCGCGAGCGTTCGGCCAACTACTTCCCTGGTGTCGTCCCGGCCGAACAGTTCGAGTCGGCCGATGGCCACTTCCTCATCATCAACGCCACCACCCAGCGCGTCTTCGAACGCCTCTGCGAGGCGATGGGCCGCCCCGAACTCATCCGCGACCCGCTCTTCTCGCCCCGCAAGAACCTGCTCGAAAACCACGAAGCCATCCATCACATCGTTGGCGACTGGGTCGGCAGCCTGCCCATCGCAGAATGCCAGGCCATCCTCGATAGCCACGGAGTCCCCGCCTGCCGCGTCTACGCCACCAGCGACATCGTCCACGACGTCCACTATGCCGCCCGCGAACAGGTCATCGAAGTCGAAAGCTTCGACCACGGGCCGGTCCTCCAGCCCGGCATCGTCCCGCGCCTGACGGACACCCCGGGAACCATCCGTCATCGTGCGCCAATGCTCGGCGAACACAACGACGAGATCTTCCGTGACCTTCTTGGCCTCACGCTCGACGAACTCGAGGAGTTGCAACGCCACCGCATCATCTGAGCTCGGGGCTGCGCCGGGCACAAAAAGAACCGCCAGATTGGTGAGGAGGAGAAATCTGGCGGTTCTTTGCCCGGGAAACGTGACCGTCCCCGGGCGAGGAAAGGGGTGGGCTTAAGCGGCGGAGCGGTGCTCCTCGTTGGTGATGAAATCGCCTTCCGAAAGCCAGTTCTTGAACTGCTTCGTCGTGCCGCAAATCCTGCAAACGCCCTGGCTAACAGGGCCGTTTGGCTCATCGATCCGCCATCGATGGAAGTGATCCGCGGCTGGCTTCGGAGCGGTCGCTGTTCCTTGTGCCATTGAGTTTGCCTTTCTGCGGGCGGTTGACCGGCCCTCCCGGCCTCCGCTACGCTGGATTCATGTAGTACTGGAGCTATCGAATCGATAGTGCCATGTCTACCCGAATTCTAGCACCGGCCACTATCAAGTCAATAGTCTCGGGGCTATCGAAAGACAACCTTTATATTTCCCTCCGGGAGGGCGTGCCCGCATGACTCAACGCGTTGAATCCGAAGGGTCCCGCAAGTCCTACAACCACCCCTGCCTTGTCGCCCAGGCACTCGATGTTCTCGGCGACCGCTGGACCCTCCTCATCCTTCGCGACCTCATGGCCGGCCTCCACCGCTATTCCGATATCCTCGAAAACTGCCACGGCATGTCCCCCAACGTCCTCTCCGACCGCCTCAAGCGCCTCGAAGCCGATGGCCTCATCAATCGCGAATACCAGCGGGGCCTCCCCCCTCGAGTTGGGTACACCCTTACCGAAAAGGGCCAGGCCGTCCGCCCCATCCTTCTCGCCCTCATGGATTGGGGCCGCACCTACGTCAAGCCCACCACTTCTGAATCTACAGGCAC
Source organism: Tepidiformaceae bacterium (assembly GCA_036515015.1). GTDB lineage: Bacteria > Chloroflexota > Dehalococcoidia > Tepidiformales > Tepidiformaceae > DATBWD01. Next base: position 1,794 of record DATBWD010000153.1, on the reverse strand, counting down.
CGAACTCACCACCGACTTCCTCGTCCGGATGCTCCCCACCTTCTCCTTCAGGCCCGAACGTGCCAGCGACCTCGATGTGCGCATGGTCATCGAGATCTCCGATTGCAGCGACTGCAACAGCTGGACGTTCGATATCCACGACGGCCACATCCACCCGCGCCGCAACGCCGGCCCCGATGGCGACATCCGCCTCAAGACCGATACCGCCGGCTTCTTCCGATTCATCCGCGGCCAGGCGCCGGTCGAACAGTGCGGCGAACTCCAGGGCGATGCCGCGGTCGCTGCGACCATCCAGTCCTGCTTCATCATCGACTGACTCGCTCCGCCCCGGGTCGTATGCTCAGAGCGTGACCCTCCCGACCCTCCCCGCCCGGGGCGCCGCCCCATGATCACCGTCCTCTACGGCGTCGATGGCCTCGGCATACGCCGCCGCCTCCAGGAACTGAAGGACGAGGCCGACGGCGGCACCGGCATGCTGACCACCAACCTCATCACCGTCGAAGGTCACGACGCCAGGCCGGTCGACATCATCGGCCCCTGCATGACGCCGCCCTTCCTCTCCCCGCGCCGCCTCGTCCACGTCCCCGGCATGGTCGACCGGTTCGAACCGAGGCCCGAACAGCGCATACCGCGCAGCATCGAACCACTGAAGCAACTCTTCGAAGCCCTCGATGCCGGCATCCCCGAAACCACCATGCTGGTCTTCAGCGGCATCTCCGGCGGCCGCCGCAACGCCTTCATCGACCGCATGAAGAAGGTCAAAGGCGTCGTCATGCAGGAGTTCCCCGAACTCAAGGGCGAGGCCCTCCTCCGCTACATCCGCGACGAAGCCGCCGCCCGCGGCATCCGTTTCCGCTCCGGCGGCTCCCGCGCCCCCGTCCCCGACGGCGACGGACGCCCTCGCGAGACCGACCCGGCCCTGATGCTCGCCAACCTCCTCAAGAGCGACACCCTCGGGCTCTCAAACGAACTCGACAAACTCGCCCTCTACACCCTCGGCCGCGACGCCACCGTCGACGACGTCGCCCTCGTCTGCTCCGGCGAACGCGAACAGCAGGTCTTCGACTTCACCGACGGCGTCATGGACGGCGATCTCGGCAAGGCGTTCCGCGCCCTCGCCTTCCTCCGCCACCATGCGGAAAGCCCGCAGGGACTCCTCGCCCTGCTCGTAATCGGCTACCGCCAATCCGCCACCATCCTCGAGATGCTGGCCGAGGGCGCCGACCCCGACGCCATCGGCAAGGCAATCGGCCGCCCCTGGCAGAACCTCCGCGACCGCGCCATTCGCCGGGCGAGGGCGCTCGGTCCCGACGGCGTGAAGGCCGCCTACGCCGCCATCGTCGAAGCCGACCGCACCAACAAAACCGGCGAAGTCGACGAAGACCTCGCCCTCGAAATCCTCATGACCAAACTCGCCGCCCTCACCGCCCCCGCTCCCCGCCGCTAACCCCCTCCCGTCGCGCTCACCGCTGGTTGTAGCACTCGAGATTGGCCGCTCCGCCTCCGCCGGGCAATTCGCCTTCCGCCGTGATAACGAATGACTCGAACATGACTCCTCCCCCGTAATCGCAGACACGCAGAGGTCGGTACAGGTCATCCGGGTGAGGCGGACGGAATGAGGTCGTCTCCGGTGGCACGAAATACTCGAAGCGTTCGCGACTGAGGTCCGGGCGCGGGAATTCGATAACCACTCTCCGTCCAAGAGCAAGAGGAAAAGCAGGAGTGAAGTTCAGGCAGATCGGGTTGCCACCCACCATCCCCCAGCCATCCGAAGGGCAGTCGCTGTAGGCGGAG
>DATBWD010000152.1:0-5184 GCA_036515015.1 Tepidiformaceae bacterium | reverse complement strand
GGTCCAGGGAGTCAGATACGTCTGATAGATCCGCAGCTTGTCTTCGCTGTGCGGGGTGGATTCGTCAAAGAAGCGGGTCTGGTACTTGCCACCCATTGCCTCACATGTACATAGCTAGAACATTTGTGTCAATACACATCGCGCTCCCTCGCCCCCGCCCCAAACCCGGTAGACTGCCCCTGCCCCCAGGAGGTCCCCATGCGCGTCCCCGACGGCCGCTCACCGTGGACGGTCAAGCAACCCGCCTTCGGCTCGAAGGGCATGGTCACGTCGAACCAGAGCCTTGCCTCTCTCGCGGGGACCGAGATGCTCGCCTCCGGCGGCAACGCCGTCGATGCCGCCATCGCCACCATGTTCGCCCTCACCGTCGTCGAACCGATGATGGTCACCATCTTCGGCGCCGGGTTCGTCAACATCCGCCTCGCCGATGGCACCGCCGTCGTCATCGACAACTACGCCACCGTCCCGGCCGCGGCGACCCCCGACCTCTTCGACCCCATCCCCGGCAGCACCGAACAAGAGGTCACCGGCGACCTCAACGCCACCGGCCACCTCTCGGTCGCCACGGGCGGGACGCTCAAGGGCTGGGCGCTCGCGGTCGAGAAGTACGGCCGCCTCCCGCTCGCCGAAGTGGTTGCCCCCGCAGTTCGTTTCGCGCGAAACGGCTTCGCCGTCAGCCCCTACCTCCACCGCTTCCTCGCCGAGCACCGCCCACGCCTCGGACGCTACCCCGATTCGGCAAAGGTCTTCCTCCCGGGCGGGGCCGTCCCGGCGGTCGGCGACCGTATCCGCCGCCCCGAATACGCCGACACCCTCGAGACCATCGGCCGCGAAGGCGCGGGCTACCTCTACGATGGCCCCCTCGGAAAGGCCATCGCCGAGGACATGGCGGCCAACGGCGGCCTCATCACCATGGACGACATCCGCGGCTATCAGATCTTCGAGCGTCCACCCGCCCGCGGCAGCGCCTTCGGCCACGAGGTCGTAGCGCCACCGCCACCGTCGTCGGGCGGCGCCCACATCGTCCAGATCCTGAAGATCCTCCAGGCGTTCCCTCTTAAGGAATGGGGCTTCGGCGCGCCCGACACGGTCCACGTCACCGCCGAGGCGATGAAGATCGCCTTCGCCGACCGCTTCAAGTACATGGCCGACCCGGCCACCACCGACATCCCCCTCGACTGGCTCATGTCCGATGCCTACGCCGCCGAGCGCTCACGCCAGGTCGACCTCGCCCGGGCGCAGGACTTCACCGCCGGCATCCCGCCCGACCGCGAGGGCGAATCGACCACCCACTGCACGGCCATGGACGCCGACGGCAACGTCGTCGCGACGACCAACACGCTCCACTACGGCTTCGGCTCGGCCGTTACGGTCCCCGGCACGGGGATGCTCCTTAATAACTGCATGCAACTGATGGACCCCAACTCGGGCCGCACGAACTCCATCGCGCCGGGCAAACGCATCCTCTCGTCGATGTCGCCGACGATCGTCCTGCGCGATGGCGAACCGCTGCTCGCACTCGGTCTCCCCGGCGGGCTGAAGATCTTCGGAGCGGTCATGCAGGCGCTGCTCAACGTCCTCGTCTTCGAAATGCCCCTCCAGCAGGCCGTCGAGGCTCCCCGGCTGTGGGACCGCGGTCTCGAACTCGAACTCGAACGCGGCTACCCCGGCTTCGACGCCCTCGCGGCTGAGATGACCCGCCGCGGCCACCGCGTGACGCCGATGTTCGCCGTCGCCGGCGGGATGAACGGCCTCATGCGCCACCGCGAGACCGGCCTCATCGAAGGTTGCGCCTGCTGGCGCGCCGACGGCGCAGCCATCGGACTTTCCGGCGGAGATGCCCTCGTCGACCTCGCGAGCACCTCGACCGGCGCCATCCCCGGCAGTGGCTGAGCCCGCCTTATGACCCTCCGGCGAACCGGTCGTTGCGGCCTTGCCCGGCGATGCCGCCAGTGATAGGGTTTGTGTGCCAAATCACAACCACCCGGGACGCCCCGCGGGCGCTATCCCGGCTTCGGGAGCCGGCCGTCTTCATGTTCTGCGGAGCCACAGCGCACACTCGCGAGCCGGGGCTCCGCTTCTTCGTGCCCGGCCTTCTTGAGGAGCACCACGGATGAGCTTCTACGACCAGTGGGCCGCCGTCATGATCGCCGGGATTGCCGGCTTCGTCCTCGTCTTCAGCGCACTCATCGGCGCCAAACTCCTCGGCCCCTTCGCCCGCGAACGCGGGAAAGGGGTATCATATGAATGTGGCATGCTTCCAATCGGCCGGAACTGGGCCCAGGTCCACATTCGCTATTACCTGATAGCCATCCTCTTCCTCTTGTTCGATGTGGAAGCGGTCTTCATCTTTCCCTGGGCAATCACCTTCCTCGACCTGCCAGAGTTCGTGCTCTACCACATGGTCGCATTCATCCTCATCCTTAGCCTCGGCCTGGTGTACGCCTGGCGCCGAGGCGTCCTGGAGTGGCGATGACTGACACACCTACCCCCGCAGCTAGCAACACGGCCCCAGCCGTCCCTCCCTATATCCCCGACTTCGGCGCCGAATCCGACCGCCTCCGCCCCGTCGAGCGGCCGGTAACCCACGCCGCCTACCGCATCGTCTTGCCGGGCGTCATCCAGACAGGCGCCGATACCGTCATCGCCATGAGCCGCAAGAGCTCGCTCTGGCCCATGACCTTCGGCCTCGCCTGCTGCGCCATCGAGATGATCGGCACCTTCATGTCCAACCACGACCTCGACCGCTTCGGTATCGTCCCGTGGCCAAGCCCTCGCCAGAGCGACGTCATGATCGTCTCCGGCACGGTCACAAAGAAGATGGCCCCCGCGATCAAGCTGCTCTATGAGCAGATGCCGAACCCCAAGTACGTCATCTCCATGGGCGCCTGCGCCACCAACGGCGGGCCCTACACCGAATACGACCGCGTCCTCCAGGGGGTCGACAAGATCATCCCGGTCGACGTTTATGTGCCCGGGTGCCCGCCCCGGCCGGAAGCCCTCCTCGACGGCCTCCTCGCGCTCCAGCGCAAGATCATGGAAGAAAAGAAGATGATCGGATGACGAACGAGAACCCGGCCCCCGCCGAAGCGGCCGCGCCCGCGTTCCCCGGCATCGCCGCCGCCATCCACGCCGCCCTCCCGGGCGTCCCGATGACAGCCCGCGAGACATCGACCGATGTCGACATCCGCGTTGCCCCGGGCGACCTTCCCGCCGTCGTCGAAGCCCTCAAGGACCGCGAGGAACTGGCGTTCGACTACCTTCGCAACATGGTCGGCCTCGACATGCAGGAGGCCGGGCTGGAAGTGAAGTACCACTTCTACTCCTTCAAACACGGGCACAGCCTGCAGGTCACGGTGCCGACCCCACCGGGGAACCCGCACGTCCCCTCGCTCACGCCCTACTACCCCGCCGCCAACTGGCACGAACGGGAGGCAGCGGAGATGGTCGGCCTCGTTTTCGATGGCCACCCGAACCTCAAGAACCTGCTCCTGGAAGAGGACCTCCGCATCCACCCGTTGCTCAAGGCCCACCCGCTCCAGGCCATCGAAATCGTCCAGGGCATCGAAGAAGGCAAGCCGGGGTTTGAGTTCTAATGTCCATCTGGCCTGAAGAACACGTCGCAACTGCCCACCACGGAGAAGGCTTCGATACCGTCGACATGACGATTAACGTCGGGCCTCAGCACCCGGCGACCCACGGCGTCTTCCGTATGGTGCTCACCGTCGACGGCGAAATGGTCGTCGACTGCGAACCCTACATCGGCTACCTCCACCGCGGCCTCGAAAAGCTCAGCGAAGCCAACGACTACCGCCAGGCCATGGGCTACTGGGACCGCACCGACTACCTCGCCGGCCTCGTCTGCGAACAGGCCTACTGCATGGCCGTCGAAAAGATGGGCAACATCGAAGTGCCCGAGCGCGCCGAATACATCCGCGTCATCATGTCGGAACTTTCGCGGATAAACTCCCACTTCATGTTCCTCGGGGCCTTTGGCGCCGATGTCGGCTCCTTCGGCACCAGCTTTATCTACGCCTGGCGCGAACGCGAGCGCATCTACGACCTCCTCGAAGAGGTCGCCGGCGACCGCATGTTCCCCACCTACGTCCGCCCCGGCGGCGTCGCCATGGACCTCCCGGAGAACTTCGAGGCGCGCTGCCGCTGGGTGCTGAGTTCCGTCTACCAGGGCCTCGAAGACCTCGATGGCCTCCTCACCGGCAACGAGATCTTCGTCGAACGCTGCAGCGGTCTCAGCCCCGTCTCGCCCGAGACCGCCATCAAGTGGGGCCTCACCGGCCCGATGATCCGCGCGACCGGCCTCCCCTGGGACATCCGCAAGGCCGAGCCCTACAGCATCTACGACCGCATCAAGTTCGAGATCCCGACCGGCAAGCAGGGCGATGTCCTCGACCGGTTCATTGTGCGCCTCGCCGAGATGTACCAGAGCGCGAAGATCATCGAGCAGTGCCTCGACCAGATCCCGGGCGGCCTCGTCCTCAATCCGAAGCTGCCTCGCAACCTCCGCATCGACAACGGCGAGTGCTACGTCCGCGTCGAAGGAACCAAGGGTGAGTACGGCGTCTACGGCCTCGCCAGGGGCGGCAACAAGGCCTACCGCATGAAGCTCCGCTCGCCCTCCTTCTGCAACCTTTCGGCGCTGCGCGAAATGGTCGTCGGCAACTACGTCGCCGACGCCATCATCATCCTCGGTTCGCTCGATATCGTGCTGGGAGAGGTGGACAAATGACCGGCCTGCCGTTCCTCTTCGGCGACCCGTTCTTCGGAATCTCCTGGCTGGACGCCATCATCCGGATCCTCATCGTCGTCGGAGTCATGACCCTCATCGTCGTCTACCTGACCTACGGCGAACGCAAGGTCGTCGCTCGCTTCCAGCAGCGCCTCGGCCCCATGAAGACCGGCCCCTATGGACTCCTCCAGGGCTTCGCCGATGCGTTCAAGCTCATTACCAAGGAAGACATCCGCCCCCGCAACGCCGACCGCTGGGTGTTCGAATTCGCACCCTACGCGACGTTCATTCCCGTCTTCCTCGTCCTCGTCACCCTTCCCTTCGCCGAGAACTGGGGCGTCCGGAACCTGACCCTCGGCGTCTTCTTCGTCTTCGCCGTCCTCGGGCTGAACATCGTCGGCGTGATGATGGCCGGGCTCGGCTCCGGCAACAAGTAC
>DATBWD010000151.1:0-4367 GCA_036515015.1 Tepidiformaceae bacterium | reverse complement strand
TCTCAGCCTCGGGAGTTTGCTCCCGTCCAAAACGCGCCTCAAAGAGCCGTTCGGACCTTCTTTTGGGGCTGAATGGACCTACCCGCTCCGGCCAAACACTCGGCACTTCGAGCGCCCCTTTACCGCGCTCGGCTCGTTGGCGACCTATGATTCGCTTTCGGGGGGAGACCGGAGGCGGCCATGCAATCTCTCCTCGGTCTCGCGGCCGGCAAAGCACCGATGGTCCTCCTGCTCCTCGCAGCGTTCCTCCTCCTCTCTGCCTGCTCGGACCGTTGGAACATGGATGGCCACCACGCCGCCATGCATTCCGGCACCGACTCCCGCTCCGATGACCTCGTCCAGGCCTCCGACACCGCCGCCGTCACTATCCGGGACAGCAGCTTCAACCCCGGCAACCTGCGCATCACAGCCGGCACAACCGTCACCTGGACCAACCGCGATCCCGTCCCCCATACCGCCACCTCAAGAGACGGCTCCTTCGACACCGGCCTGCTCGCTCAGGGCGTATCAGGCGCAGTCACCTTCGATGAAGTCGGCGTTTACGAGTACTACTGCATCCCTCATCCGACCATGAAGGCCCGCATCGAAGTGGTCTCCAGCTAAGCGCCTGTATCGAATCCGCTAGCGAAAGCCCGCCGGGAGGCGTGTCCAGCGCCACCTGCCTATGGTCGACCCACGGGAAAGGACCTCGACACCTGCCACCAACTGGGCCTCGCTTGCGTCGCCGCCGGCTGACGCTACGCCTTTACCTCGCTCGAACCAGCCTCGTAAGGAACCGCCTTGATCATCGACGATTGGCACTCACGGCCGAACCCAGGAACTCGTCGCGGCAGCCGGTTGCGCAGAAGTAGAAGACCTGGCCACCTCGCTCCACATGCACCGCCCCCTCCCGTTCGACGGTCATCCCGCACACCGGGTCGGTCGCCATCTCGACCACATTCTTGAACTGCCCATCCTCCAGCCACATCACCTCGTCCGCGATGTCCTTGATCCGCGCATCGTGCGACACGATGACGACACTCCGGTTCCGGACCCGCGCCATCTGGCGCAGCAACTGCATCGTCTCGTGGCCGTGGCTCGAATCGAGATTCGCCGTCGGCTCGTCTGCGAGAATTAGCGACGGATCGTTCACCAGCGCCCGCGCGATGGCCACTCGCTGCTTTTCCCCGCCCGAAAGCTTCTCCGGCGAAAACCTCAGCCGATGGCCCATCCCCAGTTCGCCCAGCAACGCCGCCGCCCTCTCATGCGCCGCCTTCCGGCGCATCCCCGAAAGTTCCGCCGCGAACGCAACATTGTCCCGCACGCTCAGCGCCGAGAGCAGATTGAAGTCCTGGAAGATGAAGCCGAAGTTGCGCAGCCGCACATCGGGAAGCTTCGACTCGGGCATGGCGCTCAGTTCCAGCCCATTCAGCCGTATCGAACCCTCGCTCGGCTTCAGCAGCGCGCCCAGCATCAACAGCAAGGTGGTCTTCCCCGAACCAGAAGGCCCCATGATGAGCACCACCTTCCCCGGCGGCACCCGCAGCGAAACGTCCCGGACAGCGAGCACCTCCGTGTCGCCCGAACCGAAACGCTTCGTCACATGCTCGACCGTCAGTCCCTTGCCTTCCATGTTCACCTCCCGCGGATGACCGCGACCGGTTCGAGGCCGGCGATCTGCCGTGCCGGGAGCACCGCGGCCAACCCCGCCAGCAGCGTCGAGACGATGGCCACTCGCAAGAGCAGCCCCCCCGTCAGCGAGAGCACGAGCACCTCGTTGAAGCTCGGGATGATGGCCGACAGCAAGAGCGTCAGGCCCGCGCCGAACACAAATCCCATCGACACACTCATCACCGCCTGGGCGATCACTACCTGGTACAGCCGGCTGTTCCGGACCCCGATGGCCTTCAGCACTCCGTATTCACGCCGGCGCGCAATCGTTGCGATGTAGACCGTCAGCATCACCACGGCCAGGCCCGTCAGATACCCCGCCGTGTCCATGATGCTTAGCAGGTCGGCCATCATGTCCTTCGCCAGCTTCCGCTCCTGGTCCGCGAACTCCTCGCGCGTCTGCACTGTCGTCCCGTCCACCTGCTGACGAACGGCAGACGCGACCGCCTCGGCTGACTCTCCATCCTCAACCCGGACGAGGACGAAGCTGATGACGGACTCGCCGCGGACCCGCTCGAAATCCTCCATGCTCACGAAGCTCACCGAATTGATGATGCTCGAGGTTCCCGTCGTCAGGCCCGAAATGGTCATCTCTTGCCCCAGCACGAGCATCCGGTCCCCAACGCCGATACCGGCCTGCCTTGCGATAGCCCTGTCGATGATCACTTCTCCCGCTCCCGCGCGGCTCGACCCCTCGACCACCCGCCAGGGACCGCCCATCACAGCACCCTCCGGCACACCGAACACATACGAGATAAAGCGCTTGCCCTCCGCCTCGACCATGTCCTCGGCATAGAGGATCGGCAGTGCCTCGGCTACGCCGGCCACTGACCCCACGTCGTCCGCAACTGATGCCGGCAGCGACGAGGCCGACATGTGCATCGTCCGCACGCCCTCCTGCGACACCCAGATGTCCGCCCCCGAATTGTCGATGTACACCGTGAGCCGCCCTGTGGCGCCCGCAAAGACCGCCCCGAAGAACAGCACCAGCGTCAGTGCAAGACCTGTCCCGCCGACCGAGAAGAGTAGCCGCGTCTTGTTCTGTATGAGGTTGCGCAGAGCCAACCGAAACACGTCACTACCTCCGGAAGACTTCGGCCGGGGCCAGCCGGGCAATCGCCCGGGCGGGAACGACTGCCCCGGTGACCGCAATTACGATTCCGCCGGCCAGCACGCCGGCGATGGCCATCGGTTCGATGAGCAGTGTGTACTGCGGCCGCACCGCGCCCACCAGCGCGCCAGCCCCGTAGGTGAACGCGACGCCAAGGGCTGCCCCCAGGATCGCCGTCGCCAGCGCCTGGAAGACGACGATCCGGTACAGTACCCCGCTCTGCGCTCCGATCGCCTTCAGGATCCCGTACTCAGCCCGCCGTTCGCTGGTCGCCGTGTAGATCACCATCCCCACCACGAGCGCGCCCACCACGAACGCCGCGGCAACCATCACCATGATCACCTGGTCGAACGCACCGGCCAGTACCTGTCGGTCGTTGGCCATCACTTGGCTCTTGAGAAGCACGTTCGAGTTGCCGAGCGCTGCCAAACGCTCCACCAGTTCGCTCCGATCGATCCCCGCGTCCGGCGTCACCAGCACGATGCTCGCCGCCCCCTCCCTTAGTAACAGCGATTCGACTGCACTCTTCGGCGCGAACGCGTAGCTTCCCGTCCACGAACTCGTACCGTTCGAAAGGCCCACAACCGTCATCGCATGCCCGCCGATCTCGAACCGGTCGCCCAACCTCAGTCCGTGTCGCGACGCAAGCAGGCGGTCGACCACGACTTCGCCGTGCTCTCTCGGCTCTCGCCCGCTGTGGAGGCTCCAGGGCCCGCCGCCGCTGCCCGGTTCGTAGCCTGCCAGGCGGATCAGTTCCTTCGTCCCGTGCAGATCGGCGAATCCCATCGTCAGGAGAATTGGCGTCAGGCTGCCCACGCCGGGTACCCCTCCTATCGTCCCGATCGTCTCTGCCGAAATCAGCTGGGCATTGCGCGCTCCACTGGTCGTGCTGACTCCCGGCGGCAGTACTGCGACCGAACCGGGCGCATTGTCGAGGTAAACGCCTGAACTCCTCAGGGCGCCTTCGCGCAACCCGAGCAGGAACAGCACAAGCATCAGTGCCAGGCCGACGCCGGCCACGCTCAGCAGGAAGCGCAGCCTGTCCTGGCCGAGGTTCCGCGCGGCAAGGCCCATTGTTGAGGGGACGGCGACGGGAACAGGCATCCTGGAACTCCGGATGGCCGTTGAGGATAGAGCAACCCTAGGTTAGGGGGGTACCCTACGTAACGGCCGAACGGCCGGTCTTTCGGGGCCCGATAGACCCTCGCCCCGTTCCAGAAAGCCGCCACTCCTCTCTTCTCCTCCTCCCTCCCGCCCCCACCCTTCCCTTTACGTGAAAGTCGGATTCTGATATTTTTCCCGCCGACCATCCCGTGCGAGGTGAGGACCCAATGGACTTCCGTGACAACCAATCCCAGGCCGCCTGGCGCACCGAAGTGCGCGACTTCCTGCAGACTGAAAAGCCGTCTGCCCTCGAAGATGTTGACCCCCGCGAGGCACGCTCCGCAGCCGGCGCTGCCTTCAAGGCGTGGCGCGAAAAACTCGCGAAGAAGGGCTGGATCGCCTCCGCCTGGCCGAAGGAATACGGCGGAGCCGGCCTCGGCGTCATGGACCAGTTCATCCTCAACGAAGAGTTCGCTGAAGCCCGCGTCATGAACGCCGGCGG
>DATBWD010000150.1:0-10604 GCA_036515015.1 Tepidiformaceae bacterium | reverse complement strand
TTATAGGAAAGCGAGTCGCGGTATCCGCCCACCTGCAGGTAGAGGCCCAGGGCAGCCAGCCCGAGCGTCACCACGATGATGACGAGGTACGTTGTGAACAGGCGGAACTGCAGGCTGCTGCCCATTCCCCGCGGGCCCCCTCCGCCGGCGGCTATTCGGGGCCGTCTGCCAGCTTGTACCCCACACCGCGCAGCGTCTCTATGTGCACCTTCGCATTGCTAAGTTTCGACCGTAAATGCTGGACGTGCACATCCACCGTCCGCGTTTCGCCTGCGTAGTCGTAGCCCCAGACCGATTCGAGCAACTGGTCGCGCGTCAGCGCGATGCCCGGGTTCTCCACGAACGCCACCAGCAGGTCGAACTCTTTCGTCCGCAACGAAAGCTTCTCGCCGTCGACTTTCACTTCGCGCCGCGCCTTGTCGACCGTCAGGTTGGCCGTCGAAAGCAGATTCTGGCTCCGCCGTCCCGTCTCCGAACGCCGCAGGATTGCCTTCACCCGGGCGACCATCTCCCGCGGGTTGAACGGCTTCGTCATGTAGTCGTCGGCGCCAATTTCCAGGCCGACGATCTTGTCCACGTCGTCGCTCCGGGCGGTCAGCATGAGGATCGGCACGTCGTGTTCGCGCCGGATCTCCCGGCAGACTTCGAACCCGTCCATGCCGGGCATCATCACATCGAGGATGACCATCGCCGGCGGCGCCTGGTGGAACCGGTTCAGCGCTTCCCTGCCGCTGGCCACCGACTCGACGCTGAACCCCTCCTTTTCGAGGTACAGCGCGGCGAGATCGCGGATGTTCTCCTCGTCGTCAACAAGAAGGATCTTCGGTGACATCTCGTTCTGTGCCCCCTGCTGGTCCGCCACGAAACCAGTCTTAGTATATGCGCTGAAGGCTCCGGGTCTGCCTTCCGGTGAGCACCGGAGCGGAGATGGCAAACCCGGAGCCCTCAACAAAACCAGAGGGGGTTCGCGTGGGTGGGGCCGTCATTCCACCCACTAACCACTGGCCATGGTGAAGCTGCCTCGTAAGCTTCCCATTTCGTTCCCGCAAACGCTGCGTAAAAAGCGCCCGCCTGCGTTTCGCTACCGGGGCTCTCCGGTTAACGAGCCGTTAAAACACCGCGCCTAGGCTCGAAGCAATGACTCGAGCGAAGCCCCACCATCTCCCACGGGGCGCGCACCTGAGATCGCCGATCCATGGCCGGCGCACTCGCGTGGTGATTCTCGGCTTCCTTGCATCCGCCGTATCGCTGCTCGCAGCCGGCTGTGGCAGCGCATTTGGCACCGGCCAGCCCGGCCCCGAGTCCATCGTCGACCCAAACATCGCCTACGAGTCCGCCCGCGGTTCCGTCCGCATCGACGGCTCCTCCACCGTCTTCCCCATCTCCGAAGCCGTCGCCGAAGAGTTCAGCAAGGTTTCCCGGGTGAGAGTGAATGTCGGTTTCTCCGGGACCGGCGGCGGGATCGAGAAGTTCTGTCGCGGCGATATCGACATCTCCAACGCCTCCCGTCCGATTAAGCCCGGCGAACTCGAACGCTGCGCGGACCACGGCATCAACGACGTCATGGAGTTCCAGGTCGCCATCGATGCGCTCACCGTCGTCATCAACCCGGAAAACTCCTGGGCGACCTGCATGACTCCAGACGAACTCCACGAGATCTTCCGGGACGGCGGCGCCAGGACCTGGCGGGACATCCGCCCCGAATGGCCCGCGGACAGCATCACCGTCTACTACCCGTGCGCCGATTCCGGCACGTTCGACTACTTCAACGAGGCCATCATCCACGGCGTCGACAAGGAAGCCGACCACCGCAGCGACGGGACCGGCTCCGAAGACGACAACATCCTCGCCCGCGGCGTCGCGTCCGACCGCAATGCCATCGGCTACTTCGGCATCGCCTACTTCAGCGAGGCCGGGTCCACCATCCGGGCGGTCGAAGTCGATGACGGCGAAGGCTGCATCGCTCCCACCTACGAAAACGCCTACTCCGGCCGCTATACGCCGCTCAGCCGGCCGCTCTTCATCTATACCCGCGAACACATCATCACCGAAAAGCCCCAGGTGCTGGCGTTCATCAAGTTCTACCTCGACAACCTGGGCGTACTCCCCGCCGATGTCGGCTACGTGACGATGCCCGAGGCCGACATCGAAGAGCAGCAGCACATCGTCGAGCCGTTCCTTCACACGATCACCGGGGACGATGATGGCTCATACCGGCCCGGGCCGTGGCAAGGGGAGGAGGGAAGATGGCTGAGACGCTAGAAGGCCAGCAACTGAGCGAAGCGCTCCGCAAACGCCGCTTCCGCCACCCCGGCGAACAACTGATCGTCGGGCTGCTGGTCGCCTGCGCGACCGTCTCGCTGTTGACCACCGCCGCGATTGTCGTCGCCCTCTTCGGTGAGACCGTCGCCTTCTTCCGCGATGTCTCGCTCTTCGAATTCTTCTTCGGCACGAAGTGGCAGGCGCTGATCCCCCCGAATGAACAGTTCGGCATCTGGCCGCTCGTCGCCGGCACCGCCAACGTGGTGCTCTGGTCGATGATCTTCGCGCTTCCGCTCGGGCTTGCCGCCGCCATCTACCTCTCCGAGTACGCCCACCCGCGCACCCGCAAGATCCTCAAGCCCATCCTCGAGGCGCTCGCCGGCGTGCCGACCGTTGTCTACGCCTTCTTCGCCCTCACGTTCGTCACGGAAGACGTCCTCCGCCCCGTGCTCGGCGACGACCGTGTGCCCTTCTTCAACTCGCTTTCGGCCAGCCTGATGCTCGCCGTCATGATCCTCCCCACCATCGCCTCCGTCTCCGAAGACGCGATGGCCAACGTCCCCCGGGAGTTGCGCGAAGGCGCCTATGGCCTCGGTGCGACGCGCCTTGAAGTCGCCTTCAGAGTCGTCGTCCCCGCGGCGCTCTCCGGCATTATCGCCGCGGTGCTGCTGGGCATCTCCCGCGTCGTCGGCGAAACCATGATCGTCGCGGTCGCCGCCGGTTCGACCCCCAACCTCACGCTGGACCCGCTCGCCACCATCCAGACGATGACCGGCTACATGCTCCAGGTCGGCCTCGGCGATGCGGCCCGTGGCACGATCAACTACACCTCGCTCTTCGCCGTCGGCTCCACGCTCTTCGTCTTCACCTTCATGCTGAACGTGGCCGCCCAACTCATCGTCGGCCGCTTCCGCGAGGCATACGAATAATGGCCCTCACCGCTTCCGAACCCGTCTCCCTTAAGGCAACAGGCGCCGTCGCCCGCCGCCAGGCCGTCTCTCGCGCTTCGCGCTGGGTGTTGCTCGTGGCCACCCTCCTCGGCGTTAGCGTCCTCGTCTTCCTCGCTTACGACACCGTCCGCAATGGCTGGAACGTCCTTTCGTGGGACTTCCTCACCTCCTATCCCTCGCGCAGGGCCGCCTTCGCCGGGCTCCGTTCCTCCGTCCTCGGGACCGCCTGGGTGATGGTGTTCACGATCGTCATCGCGATCCCCATGGCCGTCGCGACGGCCGTCTACATCGAGGAGTTTGCGCCAAAGAACTGGTTCACCAGGCTGGTCCGCCTCAACATCGCCAACCTCGCCGGCGTCCCGAGCATCATCTACGGGATCGTCGGCCTGGCGGTCTTCGTCCGCATGCTCGGCCTGGGCCCGAGCATCCTCGCAGGAGCGCTCACGCTCGCGCTCATGATCCTGCCCATGACCGTCATCGCCTCGTCCGAGGCCATCCGCCAGGTGCCGCCCAGCATCCGCGACGGCTCCCTCGCGCTCGGCGCCACCCAGTGGCAGACGGTCTGGTTTCACGTCCTTCCCGGCGCGATGCCGGGCATCATGACCGGCACCATCCTCTCCATCGCCCGCGCTGCCGGCGAAACCGCCGCGCTCATCATGATTGGCGCCTTCGCCTTCATCGCCTTCGACAACACCAGCCCCTTCGACGACTTCACCACCGTCCCAATCCAGATCTACAACTGGACGATTCGGCCGGGCGATGCCTTCCGGGGCAACGCCTCCGCCGGCATCATGGTCCTCATGGTCGCCATCGTCGGCATGAACCTCATCGCCGTCCTCATCCGCGAGCGGTTCCGCCGCTACTAGGAGTTATCCGCATGCCCGAAGTTCAAATCGAAGAACCCACCCGCTCCCGCCCCGACTTGCCTTCGCTCCATGCGAGCAGCGCTCCCGGCCCTGCCGACCCCTCGAATGTGGCGAAACCGAACGAGCCGGTTGCCATTTCGATCGACGACGTGAGCCTCTGGTATGGCCACAAGCGCGCCCTCACGAACGTCTCGCTCGATATCCCGGTCAAGAAGGTCACCGCCCTCATCGGGCCTTCCGGTTGCGGCAAGAGCACGCTCCTTCGCTGCATCAACCGCATGAACGACCTCATCCCGTCGGCCCGCATCGAGGGCGCCGTCCGCTACCACGACATCGACCTCTATGGCCGCGATGTCGACCCGGTCGAAGTTCGGCGGCGGATCGGGATGGTCTTCCAGAAGCCCAACCCCTTCCCAAAGTCCATCTACGACAACGTCGCCTTCGGCGCGCGCGTCAACGGCTTCAAGGGCAACCTCGACGACCTTGTCGAAGAGTCCCTCCGCCGCGCCGCCCTCTGGGATGAGGTCAAAGGCGACCTCAAGAAGTCGGGCCTCGCCCTCTCCGGCGGGCAGCAACAGCGGCTTTGCATCGCCCGCGCCATCGCCAACGACCCGGAGATCATCCTCATGGATGAGCCGTGTTCCGCGCTCGACCCAATTGCAACCCTCAAAATCGAAGACTTGATGCGTGAAATTGTGACTGATTACACGATCATCATCGTCACACACAACATGCAACAGGCCGCCCGTGTCTCCGACTACACCGCCTTCATGCTCACAGATGTAGCAGTGAGCGGGCAGTTGATAGAATACGGGCGAACCCAGGACGTCTTTACCAATCCCAAAGACAGCCGGACCGAGGATTACATCCGCGGACGGTTTGGTTAAATAACACAGAAAGGCCGGTTGCCCCCATGTCCCGGCAACTCTTCAACAAGGAACTTACCGAGCTTCGCGATTCCGTGCTCGTCATCGGATCCATGGTCGAAAAAGCGCTGCTCGATAGCATCGAATCGCTGCGCACCGGCGATGTCCAGTGGTCCAAGAAAATCATCGACGACGACGAGGCCGTTAACGCCAAGCGCTTCGAAATCGAAGACCGCTGCCTCTTCGTCATCGCTTCCCAGCAACCCATGGCGACCGACCTCCGGAATCTCGCCAGCATCCTCTACATCGTGACCGACCTCGAACGCATCGCCGACCACGCCGAAGGCATCGCCCGCATCAACCTCCTCATGGGTGACGAGCCGCTGCCCCGGCGCCTCAGCTACATCCCGGCCATGGCCGAACTCGCCGTCACCATGCTGCGCGACAGCCTTCGCGCCTACATCGAACAGGACGTTGAGGCCGCCCGCCGCATCTGCGACGCCGATGACCTGATCGACAACCTCCAGGACCGCGTCTACGAGACCAGCTTCCAGGCGATGATCGAAGACCCCTCCACCATCCAGCGCAACACCTACCTGCTCTGGACTGCCCACAACCTCGAACGCGTCGGCGATCGCTGCACGAACATCTGCGAGCGCATCATCTACGCCGTCACCGGCCGCATGGAGGAGATCAACGTCTCCAAGTATTGAGCCGGCGCTCGAATGTGCCCCTAACCGGCCAATTTGCTAGGATGAAAGTCGCGCGGCGGGCGTAGCGTAGTGGTTAACGCGTCTGGTTGTGGCCCAGAAGATCGAGGGTTCGAACCCCTCCGCTCGCCCCAAACCTCTCCACCTCCTCCCCGCCCCATTTGCGATCTTCGATTGACGATTTTCGATTGACGATTCCCCGCCCCGTCGCCTGTGACCTGTCACCTGTGACCTCGGTCGCTCTCGCCTCTCGCCTCTTGCCTTGCAACGGCGCGCAGCGCGCACTCCTCCCTCCTCCCTCCCTACGCAATCTGATCGAGGAAGAGGAACGCCAGCCCGAGGAAGAAGAAGAATCCCAGCACGTCGGTCGTCGTCGTCACGAAGATGTTCGTCGCCAGCGCCGGGTCGACCTTCATCGCCTTCAGCGTCAGCGGGATGATGATCCCGTTCAAGGTAGCCGCCGTCACCGTCAATACGATCGCCGCAGCCAGCACCAGCGATAACGCCAGGTTCCCCTGCCAGGCATAACTCAGCAGCCCGGCCGTCAGCCCCGACGCGGCCCCGTTCGCCATCCCGACGATGATCTCCTTTCGGCACGCCCGGACGATGTCCCCCACGTCCAGGTCGCCCAGGGCGATGCTCCGCACGGCTATCGTCGCGGTCTGCGTTCCCGCGTTCCCACCCTGCCCTGCCACCACGGGCATAAAGAACGCCAGCAGCGTCACCTGGGCAAGGGTGTCGTTGAACAGGCTTACGACCGCCGCGGCGAGGAACGCCGTGAAGGTGTTCACCACCAGCCATGGCAGGCGCCGCCGGACGCTCGTCGCCACCGGGCTGAACACCCGCTCCTCCACCTCCACGCCCACCATCCGGTACATGTCCTCGGTCGCCTCTTCCTGGAGGACGTCGATGAGGTCGTCCGCGGTCATAACGCCTTCCAGGCGCCCCTCTTCATCGACCACCGGAATGGCCAGCAGGTTGTAGCGCTGGAGCGTCCGGGCCGCCTCTTCCTGGTCGGTGCCCGTGGTCACCGCGTGCACGTCCCGGCGCGTGATCTCCGCAAGCGTTGTCCGCGGCGATGACACGAGGAGGTCGCGAATGCTCACCGTCCCTTGCAGCATCCGTTCCTTGTCGATGACGTAGAGGTAATAGGCCCGGTCGGCCGCCGGCCGCAGCACCCGCAGGTAGTCGATGGCCTGCTGCACGCTGATGCCCTCGTTCAGCGCGACGAAGCCGTGGCTCATGATGCCGCCGGCCGAGTCCTCGCCGTACTGCAGCAGTTCGGCAACCTCTTCGCCGCGGTCCAGCGCGGCCAGCGTCTCGATCTGTTCCGAGGGTTCGAGTTGCTGGATGACGTCCGCCGCCACGTCGTCCTCGACCTCTTCGAGGACGGCCGGCAGGTCGGCCACACCGATGCTGTTGATCAGGTCCCGCAGCGAGTCGTCTTCGACGTATTCGAACAGTTGCCCGACCACGTCGGTCGGCAGTTCATCGAGCAACTGTCGCCGGTCGTCCTCTTCCACGAGCAGGACGAAGTCGGCGAGGTCAGCGGGGTGAAGGGAGGTTACGAGGGCGACGAGTTTCGACCACTGGCGCTCAGCCAGCAGTTCACGCGCTGTCTCCAGCAAGTCGCGTGCGACGACCTCGTCGGGCATGGGTTCGTCCTAATCCGGATCTCATGGCAAACACCCGGGGGTGCCCCCGGAACGTACGTCCGGATTCACGCTCGGTCAAACAACCCACCGAGTGTTGAGTGCTGAGTCCCCGCCCCATCGCCCCATCGCCCCGTCGCCCGGTCGGCGTCTGTCCCCTGTCCCCTCGATCGCCCTCTGGCCTCTCGCCTATTCGTCCCCTTCAACCGGCGGCTGCACGCCCTGCAACGCCGCGATGAGGTCCGCCGCCTCCTGCGAGGAGATGCGTCCCTGCTCGAGCAACTGCAACACCCGCAACTCCTCTGCCTCGTGGCGGCGCGCGCCGGCCGGCCGCCCGGGCCGCTGCTTCGTCGCCGGCGGGGGCTGCACCGGTTCCTGGTCCAGCTTCCTCGCCCGCACCACCGCCTCGCCCACGCCGGTGCTGATGCTCACGCGCGTCGGCGAATTGTCCGGGCCGCCCGGGTACTCCGCGCGCGACCGTCCCAGCCCGCTTTCGATCGACAGCTTCACCTGCTGATCCGGTGGGAGCCGTAACTCCACCCGCCCGATCCCGGCGTTGGCGCGGTACTCGCCCTTCTCGATTTCGGCCACGTCGATGAGCACGTCGCCCGTGCCCGAGTCGCACGAGGCAAGCCCGTGGTGGTCGTACACCGCCAGTTTCCCGGCCCCGACGTTCGCATCCACCTTCGCGCGCGCCGAATAGCACTGGATGTCCCCGGCGCCCACGTCCAGCCGGAGGGAGCGACACTCGATGTCCCGGACGAGCAGGTTCCCGTAGCCGAGGTTCGCATGGATGTCTTCGACCCCCCGCGCCAACCGCACGACCGTTGTTGCGCCCTGCTTCCGCCGGAACAGCCAACCGACGGACAGTTTCACTTCGACCTTTAGCCGATCGCCGTCGCGCTCCACGGTCAGTTGCGGGGCCGACTTGCTGCCGGCCGAACTCGCACCCGGCGTCTCCCCCTCGGCGCAGTACCGCAGCGTGAGCTTGCCGGCGGTCTGGTCGACCCGTACCTCGCGGACGCCCTCGAGCGAGAACGACTCCTCGGAGCGCATCCCCTCGCCCAGTTCCATCCGCAGATTCGGCGGCGACGGTGGGAATGGTGGCAGCGGTCCCGGGCCGGGCCAACCGCCGTGGCGGGCCTCCCGCTCGCGGGTCCGTTCTTCACGCATCGCCTCGCGGGCGACATCCCGCAGGCGATGGGCCTCCGACCGTGCCTCGTCTCGGATGCGCCGCGTCTCGTCGCGCAATCGGCGCACCTCTTCCTGTGCCCGGCGCGCTTCTTCTCGGGCCCGCTTGAGGTCTTCCTGCCAGTCAGACATCCTGGGCTCCCAGGGCGCGAAGTTGTTCGGCCGCTTCCGCGGCTGTCAGCCGGCCGGACGCCAGGTCATCGAGCACGCGTTGGCGCCGTTCCGCCTCGCGCGGGTCCTCGCCCGCTTCGAATCCCATCGAGACCAGCACATCGTTGAGCTTCGCCACCACCGTGGGATACGAGATGCCGAGTTCTTCTTCGACGTCCTTGATCTTCCCCCGCGAACGCAGGAATACCTCGACGAAGTTCAACTGCTCCCGGTTGAGGCGCGCCAGCGGACCCGCATCGAACCGGCCGTCGACGCCAATCCCGCAGGACGGGCACTCCAGCCTCCGGACCTCCATCGCACTCCCACACCCCGGGCACGAACCGACAAACCGGGCCATATCTCCTCCTACCGCACCCGCATCATGCCGTGCGGAACTGTATCCGTCTCGCCGTTGCCGGCAGCCCAATGCTGGACAGCCGCCCCGGCCCGCTCGACGCTACCGGCGATGACCGCGATCAGCC
This sequence comes from Tepidiformaceae bacterium, assembly GCA_036515015.1. Classification (GTDB taxonomy): domain Bacteria; phylum Chloroflexota; class Dehalococcoidia; order Tepidiformales; family Tepidiformaceae; genus DATBWD01. Next base: position 1,475 of record DATBWD010000150.1, on the reverse strand, counting down.
GAACGATAGCGCCGCTCTCACCGATCCGGTAGCGCACCGCCGATGCACGGCGGGTCTCGACGAAGTCCTGGGAAAAGAAATCGGGCATGAATATCACCAGGTTCACCAACGTGCTCCTCAGGGCTCTCGTACCGCCCAGGCCCTTCTGGAGTGATAATCTCTCACTATATCAAGAAAGTCAATACAGTTCTCAAGAAAATTAATTTACGACTCCACATCCAACACAAAGAAGAAGCCCCGGGACGATTCCCGGGGCTTCTTCCACAACAAGGAGAGATGGAGACGGATTTCCTGGAACTGGCGATCGGCGTTACCTCCCGCCGTCCTTCCGGCGCATGGCCAGCGCACCGCCCAGACCTGCTACCGCGACACCGATGGTCGCCAGGCCGGCTGCTGCCCAGGCATTGCTCATGCCGTCACTCACCTCGCTGCCGTTGCCCGTGGAGGGCGGCTTCGGCGTCGGGTTCGCAACCGTCGTCGGCGTCGCCGAACTGGCTGCCTTCCATACGCCGTTCTGGAGCGTGAACGTCGTCGTCGAAAGCTGGTCGCTCGCGAACGGCCCGTAGGTCACGGTCGCCGTGTTCCCGGAAATCGTGACCGAGGCGCAGTACTGGCCCGGCTGAGCCGTCTGCTGCACTTCGTCGCAGAGTCCGGCATAGACCTTGCCCTGCGCTTCGAGGAACGCCTTGATGGCTGCCCGCAGCTCGGCCGAGACTTCGCCCTCCTGCGGCTGTTCCTGCTCGCCGTCGACAGTCCACTCACCGTCAACGAGCGTGAACGTCGCGGTCGAAATCTCGTCGCTTGCGAACGGGCCGTAGTAGACGGTCGCGGTGTTGCCGCTCACTTCGGCCATGGCGCAGTACTGGCCCGGCTGAGCCGTCTGCTGGACTTCGTCGCAGAGCCCGGCATAGACCTTGCCCTGCGCTTCGATGAACGCCTTGATGGCTGCCCGCAGCTCGGCGGAGATCGCCGAGTCTTGCGGTTCTTCGCTCTGGCCGCTGGTCCACTCGCCGTCGACCTTCATGAACGACTGCGTGTAGATCTCGTCGCTGGCGACTGGCCCGAAGGTCACCTCGGCGCTGTCCTCGTCCATCTCCTGGACGAACGCGCACCACTCGCCGTAGTGCTCGTGCTGGACGATCTCGCGACACATGCCCGCGAACGTCTCGCCACGAGACTCGACCTCGGCCTGGATGGCCGCCCGCAGGTCCGCGGGCACCTGGTCGGCCGGCACCTCGGCGCTGGCACCCCCGGGAAGCATTGTCCCCCAGAGGGCGATGGCGCCGGCGATGACGGCCACTGCTCGCACTGTAATCTTGGTCTTCATACTGACTCGTTCCTGACCTCTGTTTTGGGAGCCCCGGCCGGTCATTCCGTGCGGGCTTTCGTCAGCCCTGGCTCGATTAGGACGGTAAGAGGGGCGCCCGCAGAATTACCTACTCCATCAGTGAAATAGCAAAATGAAATGTCAGAAC
>DATBWD010000149.1:0-2313 GCA_036515015.1 Tepidiformaceae bacterium | reverse complement strand
CTGGACTTCATCCTCCAGTACTCGGCGATCACCCGGAACAGCGGACTGGGCGAAGGGGCATGGTCGAAGGCGGCAGAGAAGGGGATGGTGAAGATCAAGGCGGTCCAGCCATCGGCGCTCGCCCTGATGTTCAACTCCGTCTATTCGGACTACACCGAGGATCGGCCGATGAATTCGTGCGGCTGGTTCATCGAACGCAAGAACCCGTGGCCAACGCTGACCGGCCGCCAGCAGTTCTACATCGACCACGAGTGGTTCCTGGAGGCAGGCGAGGCACTCGTCGTCCACAAGGAGCCGCTGGACGCGGGAGGAAAGCACCCGCTGCGACTGACCGGCGGACACACGCGCTGGAGCATGCACTCCATCTGGAGGGCGAGCGAGCAGTTGCTGCGCCTGCAGCGCGGCCAGCCTGTTGGGTACGTCTCGGTGAAGGACGCGGCGGACCGCGGCATCGCCGACCATGACCGGATCAGGGTCTACAACGACATCGGCTCATTCGAACTGCGCGCGAAGGTGTCGCCTTCGGTGCAGCCCGGGTCGGTCATCGTGTACCACGCCTGGGAAGGCTACCAGTTCCCGGGTTGGGCGACGCAGAACGATGTTGCGACGAGTCCGATAAAGCCGACGAACATGGTCGGAAACTACGGCCAGCTTCACTACCGCATGGCTTCCTACACGATGAACCACGTGCCAAAGGAAGTCGCCATCAACATCGAACGAATCGAGGGGTCAGCATGACTCTTCAGAAGCGGACGACCATAGACGCGGCAGTGTTGGGAGAGCGAGACGGGCTGGGCTCTGCTGCGGGTCCGGCGTGGGACGGCGTGCCCGAACTCGCGGTCGACCTCGTCCCCACGGACCTCGGAGCGCAGCCCTCCGTCTACGTACAAAAAGCATGGGAGAACCATTCCTACGGAGCGGGGCGACCCGTGCTCGTCCAGGCGGCGGTAACCGGCAACAACCTCTTCGTCCGGCTTCGCTGGGCGGCGGATGATCCTCGCCCGTCGATAACCGACAACAACGTCTTTCCCGACGCCTGCGGGGTGCTCTTCCCGCTCGACGGGAACAAGGCCGAGTTGAAGACGATGGGCAGCGACGACTGGCCGGTGCAGGCGTGGCACTGGCGGGCGGGCACGGCCGACCCCTTCGTGGTGGTCGCCCGCGGCCTGGGAACTGCCGAGCGCCAAACGGGCCACAGCGTAACCGCCGACGCTTCTCATAACGGGGACGAATGGAGGGTCGTGTTCAGCCGGGCATTGAACGCAAAGGGCGTACCCCTGGCGCGCGGTGCAGCGGTCCCGGTTGGGTTCGCCGTCTGGGCCGGTGCGAATAACGAACGCGCGGGTTTGAAGGCGCACTCGCCGGAGTGGATCGAACTGCGCATTCCCTGAACGGAGGAATTCATGTCTGTTGAGCCCAGCCTGCCCCGCCGCCAACTGGCGATGGTTTTCGACCTCAACAAGTGCCTGGGTTGCCAGTCATGTACGGTGGCCTGCAAGACGCAATGGACCAACGGGCCGGGGATGGAGGCGATGTGGTGGAACATCGTCAACACGATGCCCGGGCGGGGCACGCCTCGCGACGTGTTCTCTCACGGCGGGGGCTATCGCAACGGAGAGCCGGTCATCGGCGTCTTTCCTTCGAAGCGGGAATACGGCGAAGCCTGGGACTTCAACTACGAAGGCGTGTTCTCCGGAGGGAACGGGACGAAGCCGGGGCTGGCACCGATAGAGCATGACGGTTCCGAGCCGGAGTGGGGGCCAAACTGGGACGAGGACCTGGGTGGCGGCGCCTATCCGAACTCGTACTATTTCTACCTTCAGCAGATCTGCATGAACTGTTCGAAGCCCGCTTGCCTTGAGGCTTGCCCCCGGACGGCGCTTTACAAGCGGGAAGAGGACGGCATCATCCTCATCGACGAGGAACGATGCCACGGCTACCGGTTCTGCGCCGAGGCGTGCCCCTACAAGCGCATCTACTTCAACGAAACGCGGGCGATCGCACAGAAGTGCAACAGTTGCTTCCCGCGCCTGGAGGCCGGGGTGGCGCCGGCATGCGTCCGGCAGTGCCCGGGGCGCGTCCGGCACCTCGACTACCTCGACAACGTGGACGGCCACATCCACAAGCTGGTCAACGAGTGGAAGGTCGCCCTGCCGCTACGCCCCGACTTCGGTGTCGAACCGAACGTGTTCTACGTGCCGCCCCTCGCGCCGCCGGCCTTCAAGGAGAACGGTGACTTCGACTGGGACAACCCTCGCATCCCGACTTCGTTTCTCGCTGAACTGTTCGGGCCGGGCGTGGAGGCAGCGCTGG
>DATBWD010000148.1:0-2624 GCA_036515015.1 Tepidiformaceae bacterium | reverse complement strand
GATCCCCCCGGAAGCCGAATAGGCCGCGTCTCTGTGCCCCGACCCCTCGCCCGACCCCGCTTCCACCACCACTTCGTGACCGTGCGACCGGAGCGCGAACACCCCCTCCGGGGTCAGCCCCACCCGGTACTCCCCGTCCTTCCGTTCCCGAACCGTCCCAACGCGCATCGTCCGTACATGGTAGCCGAGAACGCTCGCCACATTTAAGAGCCGTGACGGCTTTTGTCCCTATCTGGTCTGTAACATGCTGGGCGCGTGCGGCGATCTCATCGCCGCTGTAGGGCCGCTAGTAGAACGGCAGGTAGGCTGCCGGGTCCAGCGGAGCGCCCCACAGCCTGATCTCGAAGTGCAGGTGCTCACCCGTCGAAAAGCCCGTCGAGCCGGACCGCCCGATTTCCGTGCCCTGGCTCACCGCCTGGCCAACCGACACCCCGATGTACGACAGGTGCGCGTAGAGCGTGGTCCAGCCCTCACCGCAGTCGATGACCACGTGGTAGCCGTAGCTATAGGTGAGCCACTCCGTCCGCGCCACCACCCCGTTACATGCCGAGTAGACGGGCGACGCCCACATCCCGTACAGGTCCAGGTCGATGCCTTCGTGGATACGGCCCGCGCCTCGCGGCACACCGAAGGGGTCGCTCACTCGCAGCCACCGGCTCAGCGGCAGGCTGAAGCGGCCACCGCTCGGCGGTGGTGGGGAACCCCCGCCTCCACCACCCGGCGGCGGGTTGTACACCGGTGGGTCCGGTGGCGGAGGTGGCGGTGGCTTTGGTGTCGCGCCGACCAGGAGCAGGTAGCGCCCCGCCTCGAGGTTCGACGGGTCGGTGATCGCGTTCGGCCGATACCCGACCACCTGGTCCGATGTGATGTTGTCGTATTGCGCGACGATCGTCGCGACCGTGTCTCCCAGGGCCACCTTGTAGAGGATGCCGTCCTTGCGCGGGACGATCAGTTGCTGGCCCCGTTGGAGAAGGTCTTTGTCCGGTACCTCGGGATTGTTGTCGAGCAGTGTCTCGAGCTTCACCCCGTAGTTCGCAGCGATTGTGCTGGCCGATTCGCCCGGCTTCACCTCATGAAGCCGGAACGGCTCCCGGGGGTCGACCACGTCGGCGAGGGGCTTCGTCCCCGCTCCCACCTCGCCGAGCCCTGCCGTCGCCGCCGAAACACCCGCCGAAAATGACGACGTCGGCGAGATCGCCCCGGCGGCCCTCAGGCTCCCCACGTTCGAGCGCGTGGTGAACACGGTGATCGAATCCCGGGTCTCGATGCTGCTCAGGGGCCGGATAGCGGTACTTGGGCTGAATTCCTGGAGACCGGTCACGCCCGACAGCGCGAACGTCGGGACTTCCGGGTTCGGCGCGCTACTCGATGGGCTTGGGTACTGGGCAGCGAAGGCAACGGAGAGAGTGGCCAGCAACACGACCACGCTGTGGACTGTGTACCGTCCATAGCGCCGGCCGTGGGCGTGTGAGCGTGCTCGCGATCCCTCGGTACCCATGGTCGCCTGGGTCTGGCGATGCGAAGGTGGTCACGAATGCCACCTCCACGGCAGAAGCCTGCCTGACCCCGTCGGCTCCTCCTCTCCACGCGGACCGGCCATCCACCCCGCAGCCGGTGTCCGTTCCCTGCCTGGAAGTTCGACCCTCTAGAGGTCGGTCTTCAGGCTGGCGAGGAACTCCTCGTTGGAAGTCGTCCTCGCGAGCCGCTCGAGCAGACGTTCAGTCGCCTCGAGCTGGTTCGGCGAGTTCTGCGAAATCATAGCCGTCATGCGACGTACAAGCCAGACGCCTTTAAGTGTTCTTTCGTCGAGAAGCAATTCCTCTCGCCGCGTCGAACTCGCCTGGATGTCGATCGCCGGGTAGAAGCGCCGCTCCGCCAGCCGCCGGTCGAGCCGGAGTTCCAGGTTCCCCGTCCCCTTGAACTCCTCGAACACCACTTCGTCCATCCGGCTACCGGTGTCCACCAGGCAGGTCGCCAGCACCGTCAGCGAACCACCCTCCTCGCACTTGCGCGCGGCGCCGAAAAGCCGCTTCGGCGGGTAGAGCGCGACCGGGTCCACGCCACCGGAAAGCGTCCGGCCGCTCGGCGGAAGAGCCAGGTTGTACGCCCGCGTCAGCCGCGTGATCGAGTCCATCAGGATGACCACGTCTTTGCCGCCCTCCACCAGCCGCTTCGCACGCTCCAGCGCCATCTCCGCCACCCGGGTGTGGTCTTCCACGGGCTCGTCGAACGTGCTGCTCACCACTTCCCCGCGCACGTTGCGCTGCATGTCCGTCACTTCCTCCGGCCGTTCGCCGATGAGGAGGACGATCAGGTGCACGTCCGGGTAGTTCGCCGAAATGCCGTTCGCGATGTTCTTCAGGAGCATCGTCTTCCCGGCCTTCGGCGGCGACACGATGAGCCCACGCTGCCCCCGCCCGACCGGCGCAACGAGGTCGATGAGCCGGTTCGTCAGGTTGTCCGGCGTGGTCTCCAGCTTCATCTGCTCGCGCGGGAAGATCGCGGTCAGGTTCTCGAAGTACGGCCGCCGCTTCGCCGTTTCCGGGTCCAGCCCGTTAACTGCCTCAACCTTCAACAGGCCGTAGTACTTCTCGTTGTCCTTTGGGTGCCTCACCTGCCCGGTG
>DATBWD010000147.1:0-4911 GCA_036515015.1 Tepidiformaceae bacterium | reverse complement strand
CCGAGGAGATAGGCCCCGGGGTTCTTCTCGAGGGAAACATCTCCGACACCGGCCGCCACCTCCCGCGCGAGGACCATGTGGAGGGTGATGGGCGGCATCAGCTCACCGCCACTGCCCGCGCGGAGGTCTCGAAACGGTCGACGAGATCGGCGAGAAGCGCGAGCTGGCGCGTGACCGGCTCCCGGCGGGTGATGACACAGGCGGTCGATTCCATGAACGCGTCCAGCATTTTCAGTCCGTTGGCACGAATGCTGGTGCCGGTCTCCGTGCCTTCGACGAGGAAGTCCGCGTCTTCGGGGACGAAGCCTTCACTGGCGCCAGCTACCGGAATGATAGCGGTGTGCTGGATCTGGTGGTCATGGGCGAAGCGCTCCGCCGTGGCCGGGAATTCGCTGGCGATACGCACAGGCCGCCCGAGGGAGTTCCAAATCGGGATGGCCTCCGCGGTGGTGTCGACCGGAAAGGCCGCGTCGACCACGGGCCCTATCCAGTAGCGGTTGCGCCCGAGGTCGACCTGCATCTGGACGGGCGATGAAGGGAACTTGCAGACGTGCTCGTGGAGGATGTCGAACCCCGAGACGGCGATGTCGAACATGCCCATGGCGACCATCTGCGGCATGTCCTGGGGGCGGACGACCTTCACCTCGAGGCCCCGGATGTTGCTCACGGGCCGGCGGATGAAGGACTTCTCGTCGTAGCCCTCGAACTGCATTCCGCCGGCGAGGAGCGCCGCGGGGGTGTGGCGCTGGGCGTGGCCGTCGGGGACGGCCAGGCGGAGGACGTCGAGTGAGCGCTCCTGCCGCCGGAATGTTGTACCGGACCCCGGCCTCGGAACATCGAGCACCGGCGGGGCGCCGGAGAGCAGCGGCGCCAGCTTCGCCAGGAGGCTGCCGAGCGGCTTCGACCGGAGTGCATCGGCGTTTGCAAGCAGGGCAAGGCCTCCGCTGAACAGGCGGTGCAGCGGGACGAGGCCCTTCGCCTCCACCTGTTCGCGGCCGGATGCCGAGAGCACGGCGAACTCAGCATCGTCGGGCGGGTAGGCATCGGCCGAACCGTGGACGGGCAACAGGCGATAGCGCGGAATACGCATCTGGACCGCCGCGACGTCGGAGAGGTTGGGAAGTTCCGTGGCGATGCGTGCGCCTTCGAGGAGGGTCGACGCCGGCAGAGTCCCCGGCGACGCTCCCGACTCCGGCGAGGCGGCGATCCACACTTCCGTGCGCGGGCCGGGGAGCGAGCCGATGCGGACAATACGCTGCAGCGGAAAGCGGACCTGCAGTTCGGAGAGCCAGACATCGCTCGTGATGCCGATGTCGTAGTTGCCGAGCGCGACCTGGATGGGGATGTCCTTCTCGCGGAAGACACGCAGGGTGAGGCCGTCTTCGTGCAGGACCGACCGCAACTGGCGCGAAGACGGTTCGTAGCCGGTCGTCGTCACGCCCGCGCCGGCGAGCAACTCGCCGACGAGCGGGCGCGAATCCCCGGCCGGTAGCGCGAGTTTAATGGTCATTTGTAGCGGAGGAGCATGCCCACCACTTCGTCGAGCGAGGACATCGTCTGTTCGCCTTCGGGGGTACGGGCCAGCAGGCTTTCGCCCGAGACGGTCACAGTGATGGGCGAAACCGAAGCAGGGTCGGCCAGCGCCGCGGCGATGCCACTCCGGTGGAGCGCCCGGGCGACGCTGAGGGCCCGCCCGAGTTGTGCCGGGGTATCGGCCAGGACCCCGATGACGACTGGTTGACGCGTTTCGCCGGCGGACCGACCCGCCAGGCGCGAGGCATCGAGGGCGAGCCCACAGGCGGTATCGGGCGTATTCGGGCCGTTCGGGCTGTAACGACCGCCACGGCCCCACGACTCGCCGGCAGCGTGGAAATCGAACACCACGCCCTCGTAGTACTCGAAGTCGCGCGGCATGGCGAGATCAATGACAACCTCGCGTCCGGAGCCGACCAGTGCGCGGGCGATGCCTTCGAGTTCGGCGAGCGCCTCACGGGAGCCGGGCGCCGCGTCCGCAAGCGATTCGATGTTCCCGAGGAGGGCGACCTCGCCCTGCTGCGTCGCGAGGTCGATAAATGCGCGGAGCCGGGGGTCGAGTTCGGCATCGGAGGCAAGGATCGCGGCCAGGCCGTCGCGGGCGATGAGGTCCGTCATGGCCGGGTCATTGGGGCAGGCAGCGGTTGCGACGGAGCGTGTGATGGCGGCATGGGAGAGGTGCACCTGTGGTTGGAGACCGAGCGCCTCCAGCGTCTCGCAGGCGATGGCCGCAACTTCGATGTCGCCAAAGACGGCGGGGGCACCGAGATACTCGATCCCGCATTGCCAGTCCTCTCGCCCGGTATCTGATTCGGTGAAGCGAAAGACGTTCTGGACGTAGAAGAGGCGCGCCGGCATGGGTAGACCCGCATCTTCCGCGGCGCGGGCGACCGGGATCGTGGAGTCGGGCCGGAGGACGACGCGTTCACCGCTCCAGCCGTCCCAATCGAGGAACGAATAGACGCGGGAGAGCATCTGTGGGGTGAGCGCGCCGGCCGCGGTGAAGAGGCTATAGGGCTCGATGGTGGGCGTGCGGACCTCTTCGTAGCCCCAGCGGGAGGCGGAGGCCCGGAAAGCGTCTTCGACACGCCGGAAAGCCCGCATGTCAACGGGCAACAGGTCGCGCATGCCCCGGCTGCGCTGGAGGTGCGGAGAGAAGAGAGAGGTCATGTGGTGTGCAGCCATGATAGCCCAGGCACCGATATCCAGCGAAGCGGGATTTGTCCGCTATACTTGGACGCGGCGATCAGGGATGAAGCTTATACGATTTGCAGCATGGCTGGGGCTCTTCGCCCTTGGGGCGGGGTTCGCAATGCCGGCGCACGCGGCCGAGCCGGGAGCGATTCACGTCGTCACCGCTGAGGGCGTTGTCGGGCCCATCATGGAGCGCTACCTCGACCGTGCGTTCGACCGCGCCGAGGACAACGAAGCAAAGCTGATTGTCCTGCAACTCGACACCCCGGGCGGGCTCGACAGCTCGATGCGCGACATCATCAAGCGCATCCAGCGGCTGAACGTCCCGCTGGCGGTCTACGTCTCTCCGTCCGGGGGCCGGGCCGCGAGTGCGGGCACGTTCATCACGATGGCCGGGCACATCGCGGCGATGGCTCCGAACACGGCCATTGGCGCCGCATCGGCGGTGGGCGCCGGCGGCGAGGACATCGAAGGAACGCTCGGGCGAAAGATCGAGGAGGACGCCGTCGCCTACATCCGCGGCATCGCCGAACTGCGGGGCCGCAATGCCGACTGGGCCGAGCAGGCGGTCCGCGAAGCGGTTGCCGTGAACGAGACGCGGGCAGTTGAACTGAACGTGGTGGACTTCGTTGCGATCGATCTTCGCGACCTGTTGGAGCAAAGCGAGGGGCTCACGCTAAGCATCCGACCGGGGACAACGGTCGAACTGCATGGCCTGACAACGGCTCCAATCGTCGAGACGAACATGACCGGATGGGAGCGGTTCCTGGAGATCCTTGCCGACCCGACGCTGGCCTCGCTGCTCATCACCATTGGCTTCCTGGGGATCATCTTCGAGCTTGCGAACCCGGGAATCATCTTCCCCGGCGTGGCAGGGGCGATCGCCATCGTGCTTGGCTTCCTCGGCTTCGGGGCGTTGCCGGTGGAGACGGCGGGTCTGGTGCTCATGTTCCTTGCGCTGGTGTTCTTCGCGCTCGAACTGTTCGTACCTTCCGGGGGAGTCCTCGGCGCCGGCGGCATCGTCGCACTCGTCCTTGGGGGAATCATCGCGTTCCGGGACACGCCTGCCGAGTTCATGCCGTCGTACATCATCCTCGGCTTCCTTGGCTTCATGATCGTGGGGATGTTCTTTTCGCTGGCGGTGGGCGTGGCGCGGCTGCGGAAGCTGAACGTGGAAATTGGGTCGGCGGCACTGGTCGGGAGAGTGGCCACGGCACGGACGCCGCTGACCCCCGAGGGGTTCGTGTTCGTGCAGGGAGAGCGCTGGCAGGCAATGATGGATGAGGGGACCGCACAAGAGGGTGAGCGTGTGCGTATAGTCGGGGCCGACGGCCTGCGGCTGCGTGTTCACAAGGAGGCAGATCAATGAGCGACGAACGGCCACGGGATCCCGCGCCCGAGGAACCGCCATCCGCAATACACGGTCTCCCGCCTGAGGAGTACCCGACCGGCGCTGGCTCGACGATTGTCAGGGCCTTTCTCATTGGGCTGGGGACGATCCTGGTCATCCCGCTGCTGCCATTCTCGGTCCGGATCGTCAACGAATATGAACGCGGGGTGATCTTCCGCCTCGGCCGCCTGGTCGGGGCGAAGGGCCCGGGCCTCTTCATCCTTTTGCCGTTCGTCGACAGGATGGTGAAGATCGACCTGCGGACGATAACGCTCGACGTGCCATCCCAGGAAGCAATCACCCGGGACAACGTGACGGTGAAGGTCAACGCGGTCATCTACTTCCGCGTGGTGGAGCCGACCGCCGCCGTCGTGCGGATCCTGGACTTTGTGCGGGCGACTTCGCAGATCTCGCAGACCACGCTCCGCTCGGTGCTTGGGCAGTCCGACCTGGACGAACTGCTCAGCCAGCGTGAACAAATCAACCAGCAGTTGCAGCAGATCATCGACGAGCAGACGGAGCCTTGGGGGATCAAGGTGACCGCCGTCGAAGTGAAGGACGTGGAACTCCCGTCAACAATGCAGCGAGCGATGGCCCGGCAGGCCGAGGCCGAACGGGAACGCCGCGCCAAGGTCATTGCCGCCGACGGCGAGTTCCAGGCGAGCGAGCGGCTGAGAGAGGCCGCCGAGGTCATGGCTCGAGAACCTATCTCCGTGCAACTCCGCTATCTTCAGACGCTGACCGAGGTTGCGGCCGAGAACAACAGCACGATCGTGTTCCCCATCCCGGTCGAC